>DASTDN010000026.1:0-2248 GCA_035710365.1 Streptomyces sp.
GCCCGGCTGGAGGACACCCGCGCCCTGCTCGCCCGGGTCCGCGCCGACGGCGTCGCCGAGGACGACACCGACCCCGTCGCCGTCGCCCTCAGCCACGCGGCCCAGCGGTTCCCCATCCCGCTCGGCGGCCTCGACGAACTCATCGACGGCGTCCTGATGGACGTACGCGGCCGGACGTACGGCACGTGGGACGACCTGAGCCAGTACTGCCGCTGCGTGGCGGGCGCCATCGGGCGGCTCTCCCTCGGTGTGTTCGGCGCCGAACCGGGAGCCCCCGGCGCCGACCGCGCGCCCGAGTACGCCAACACCCTCGGCCTCGCCCTCCAGCTCACCAACATCCTGCGGGACGTCCGCGAGGACGCCGCGGGCGGACGCACCTACCTGCCCGCCGACGACCTCGCCACGTTCGGCTGCGCGGACGGCTTCGGCGGACCGACCCCGCCGAAGGGCGGCGACTTCGCGGGCCTGGTGCGCTTCGAGGCGCGCCGCGCCCGCGCCCTGTTCGCCGAGGGCTACCGGCTGCTGCCCGCGCTCGACCGGCGCAGCGGCGCCTGCGTGGCCGCCATGGCGGGCATCTACCGCAGGCTGCTGGACCGCATCGAGCGCGACCCGGAGGCCGTGCTGCGCGGCCGAGTCTCCCTGCCCGGCACCCAGAAGGCGTACGTCGCCGCGCGCGGCCTGTCGGGCCTCGACGCCCGGCGCACCGTCAGGAGGCGTGCCTGATGGGGGCGGCGCAGGACCCGGCCGGCGGGGACGACAGCGGGCGCCGGCGGCGGGCGGCCGTGCGGTGGCGGTCCGCGTGCCCGGCTGAGACGGTCGGTCGTGCACCGATCCACCACGGCCGACGCGCCGGGGAGGCTGCCCGATGACCGACGGCCCGACGCCCCACCACCCTTCCGGCTGCTCCGATCCTTCCGGCTCCGGCCGTCCCGAGTCCGCCGGTCATGCCGGCTCCGGCCAATGCGGTTCCGGCTGTTGCGAGTCCGCCGGCCGCTCCGGCTCCGGCCCATCCGGTGTCGGTCGTCCCGAGTCCGCCGGTCACTCCGGTTCCGGTCCCGCGTGTGCCGGGAGTCGTGCCGTCGTGGTCGGCGGGGGGCTCGCCGGGGTCACCGCCGCCCTCGCGCTCGCCGACGCCGGGGTGCGCGTCACCCTGCTGGAGGGCAGGCCCCGCCTCGGCGGACTCGCCTTCTCCTTCCGGCGCGGCGCGCTGACCGTCGACAACGGCCAGCACGTGTACCTGCGCTGCTGCACCGCCTACCGCTGGTTCCTCGACCGGATCGGCGCGACGGCGCTCGCCCCGCTCCAGGACCGCCTCGACGTCCCCGTCGTCGACGCCGCCCGCCCCGAGGGCCGTCGCCTGGGCAGGCTGCGCCGCGACCCGCTGCCCGTCCCGCTCCACCTCGGGCGCGGCCTGGCCACCTACCCGCACCTGCCGCTCGCCGACCGGGCCCGCGTAGGCCGGGCCGCCCTCGCGCTGAGGGCCCTCGACCCCGCCGACCCCGCCCTCGACACCCGGGACTTCGGCGGCTGGCTCGCCGAGCACGGCCAGTCCCCGCGCGCCGTCGAGGCCCTGTGGGACCTGGTCGGCGTCGCCACCCTCAACGCCCGCGCCCCCGACGCCTCCCTCGCGCTCGCCGCGATGGTGTTCCGGACGGGACTGCTGTCCGACCCGGGCGCCGCCGACATCGGCTGGGCCCGCGTCCCGCTGGGCGACCTGCACGACCGGGCCGCCCGCCGGGCCCTCGACGCGGCGGGCGTCCGCACCGGGACCCGCACCCGCGTCACCGCCGTCACCGCACGCGGTGAGGGCGGCTGGAGCGTCCGTACCCCCGGCGGGAGCGTCGACGCCGACACCGTCGTCCTCGCCGTGCCGCAGCGCGAGGCGCACGCCCTGCTGCCCGACGGCGCCCTCGACGACCCCGGCCGCCTGCTCGCCCTCGGCACCGCCCCCATCGTCAACGTCCACGTCGTGTACGACCGCACCGTCCTCACCAGCCCGTTCTTCGCGGCGCTCGGCACCCCCGTGCAGTGGGTCTTCGACCGCACCGAAACCTCCGGGCTGACGCACGGCCAGTACCTCGCCCTGTCCCAGTCCGCCGCCCAGGACGACATCGACCAACCCGTGGCCGCCCTGCGCGCGCGCTACCTGCCCGAGCTGGAGCGGTTGCTGCCGCTCGCCCGCGGCGCCCGCGTACGGGACTTCTTCGTGACCCGGGAGCGCACCGCCACGTTCGCCCCCGCCCCCGGC
>DASTDN010000027.1:0-9077 GCA_035710365.1 Streptomyces sp.
ACTGCCGAAGTCCGTCGGCGTGATCATCGGTGGCAGCATCGTGGTGCTGTACAGCGTTCTCGGCGGCATGTGGTCGATCACGCTGACCGACATGGTGCAGTTCGTGGTGAAGACGATCGGCGTCCTGCTCCTGCTGCTGCCGATCGCCGTCGTCAAGGCCGGCGGCTTCGGCGCGATGCGGGCCGAACTGCCCACGGAGTACTTCGACCCGCTGGGCATCGGCGGCGAGACGATCTTCACGTACGTCCTGATCTACACGTTCGGCATGCTCATCGGGCAGGACATCTGGCAGCGCGTCTTCACGGCGGGCAGCGACCGCACGGCGAAGTGGGGCGGCACCGTCGCCGGTACCTACTGCCTCGCCTACGCCGTCGCGGGCGCCGTCATCGGCACGGCCGCCAAGGTGCTGTACCCGGACCTCGCCAACGCCGACGACGCCTTCGCGACGATCGTCAAGGACGAACTGCCCATGGGCGTGCGGGGCCTGGTGCTGGCCGCCGCGCTCGCCGCCGTGATGTCGACGTCGTCGGGCGCGCTGATCGCCTGCGCGACGGTCGCCAACAACGACATCTGGGCACGGCTGCGGGGCGTCGTCGGGCCGCCCGCCGGGGAACCGGCCGGCGGGGAGCACGACGAGGTGAAGGGCAACCGCGCCTTCATCCTCCTCATGGGCCTGGCCGTGATCGGCACGGCGATCGCCCTCAACAACGTGGTCGAGGCGCTGACGGTCGCCTACAACCTGCTCGTCGGCGGGCTGCTCGTACCGATCCTCGGCGGGCTGCTGTGGCGGCGCGGCACCGTGCAGGGCGCGCTGGCCTCCGTCGTCGTGGGCGGCACCACGGTGACCGCCCTGATGGCGGCGTACGGCATCCTCGCCAACGAGCCGGTCTACTACGGGCTGCTCGCCTCCCTCGCCGCCTACGCCGCCGTCTCCCTGCTCACCCGCCCCACCGACGAGGCGGTACTCGCGGCCTGGCGGGACCGCCTCGCGGGCCGCACGCCCGAAACGGCGGCCGGCACCCCGTCCGGCTCCGCGACGGCCGGACAGTAGAGTCCGACGACCGTCGGCCACTACCGGTATGTACGAGAAGAAGTACAGGAAAGAAGGCGGAACCCCATGACTGGCAACGAGACGTCGCCGCGCGGCCCGGTCGACTCCTCCCGCGTCCCGCGGTACGCCGGCCCCGCGACCTTCGCCCGGCTGCCCCGCCTGGACGAGGTCGGCCGCGCCGACGTCGCCGTGGTGGGCGTGCCCTTCGACTCGGGCGTCTCCTACCGGCCGGGCGCCCGCTTCGGCGGCAACGCGATCCGCGAGGCCTCCCGGCTGCTGCGCCCTTACAACCCGGCGCAGGACGCCTCCCCGTTCGCCCTCGCGCAGGTCGCGGACGGCGGCGACATCGCCGTGAACCCGTTCGACATCAACGAGGCCGTCGACACGATCGAGGCCGCGGCGGACGACCTGCTCGGCACGGGCGCCCGCCTGATGACGCTCGGCGGCGACCACACCGTCGCGCTGCCGCTGCTGCGCTCGGTCGCGAAGAGGCACGGCCCGGTCGCCCTGCTGCACTTCGACGCGCACCTCGACACGTGGGACACCTACTTCGGGGCGGAGTACACGCACGGCACGCCGTTCCGCCGGGCGGTGGAGGAGGGCGTCCTCGACACGTCGGCCCTCTCCCACGTCGGCACGCGCGGCCCGCTCTACGGCAGGCAGGACCTCACCGACGACGAGAAGATGGGCTTCGGCATCGTGACGTCGGCCGACGTGATGCGGCGCGGCGTGGACGAGATCGCCGACCAGCTCAGGCAGCGCGTCGGGGACCGCCCGCTGTACGTCTCCATCGACATCGACTGCCTCGACCCGGCCCACGCGCCCGGCACCGGCACGCCCGAGGCGGGCGGCATGACCTCCCGCGAACTCCTGGAGATCCTGCGCGGCCTGGCCTCCTGCAACCTGGTGTCGGCGGACGTCGTCGAGGTCGCGCCCGCCTACGACCACGCCGAGATCACGGCGGTGGCGGCCTCCCACACGGCCTACGAACTGACCACGATCATGTCCCGCCGGATCGCGGCGGACCGCGAGGCCGCGGAAACGGCGGCGGGGAAGGGCACCGGAGCGGTGGCCGGGAAGGGCGCGGACGCGAAGTGACGCACGACCACGACGCGGAGCTGCGCCCGACGCCCGCCCAGACCCGGGCCGCACTGAACCCGCCCCCCGGCCGCACCGGCGGTGACCTGGTCGTGGAGACGCTAGCCGGGCTCGGCGCGAGCACCGTCTTCGGGCTGCCCGGCCAGCACGCCCTCGGCGTGTTCGACGCGCTGCGCCGCTCCCACCTGCGCTACGTCGGCCTGCGCGTGGAGAACAACGCGGGCTTCGCGGCGGACGCGTACGGCCGTGTCACCGGCGAGGCGGCCCCGCTGCTCCTGTCGACGGGACCGGGCGCGCTGACGTCGCTGCCCGCGCTCCAGGAGGCGGCGGCGGCCTCGGCCCCGGTGCTGGCCGTCAGCAGCCAGATCCCGACCGCGGGCCTGGGCGGCGGCCGCCACGGCTACCTGCACGAACTGCCCGACCAGGCGGCGTCGTTCGCGGGGGTGGTGAAATCGGTCCACCCGGTCCGTACGCAGTCCCAGATCCCGTCGGCGATCACGGCGGCCTGGCGCTCGGCGCTGACGCCCCCGCACGGCCCGGTGTGGGTGGAGATCCCGCAGGACGTCCTGCTGGCCGAGACGTCGCTCCCGGTGGTCACGGCCATGGACGCGGCACCGGAGGACCTGCTCCCGCGCCCCGAACTGACGGCGGTGGCGGCCCACTTGCTGTCCACGGCGTCCCGGCCGGCGATCATCGCGGGCGGGGGAGTGGTGCGGGCGGACGCGTCCGGCAAGCTGCTCCGGCTGGCGGAGCGGCTGAGGGCCCCGGTGGTGACGACGCCGGGCGGCAAGGGCGCCTTCCCCTGGACGCACGAGCTGTCGCTGCGGTCCTGGCTGGAGGACCGGCACACGACGGACTTCCTGGAGGATGCGGACGTCCTCCTCGTCGTCGGCTCGGGCCTCGGCGAACTCTCCTCGAACTACCACACGTTCGCACCGCGCGGCAGGGTCGTCCAGATCGAGGCGGACCTCGGCAAACTGGAGTCGAACCACCCGGCCCTGGGCATCCACGCGGACGCGCGCCCCGCCTTGCAGGCGTTGCTGGAAACGGTGACGGAACGGCAGGACGAGGAGGTGGGGGAGAGGGTCGGGGCGGTCCTGGCGAAGGTGGCGGCCCGCCTGGCCGCCCAGGACCTGACCCTGGAACAGGAGGCGCTGGCGTCGATCCGCGGCGCGCTCCCCTCCGGCTCCCGGTCCTTCTGGGACATGACGATCCTGGCCTACTGGGCGTGGTCGGCCTTCGACGCCCAGGGCCCCAACCTGCTGCACTCGGCCCAGGGGGCGGGCGGCCTCGGCTACGGCTTCCCGGCGGCCCTGGGCGCGGCGGTCGCCGACCCCACCCGGCCGGTCCTGGCGGTCTCGGGCGACGGCGGCGCCCTGTACTCGATCGCCGAGCTGGCGACGGCCCGGCAGTACGACCTCCCCGTCACCTGGCTCATCGTGGACGACGGCGGCTACGGCATCCTGCGCGAGTACATGACGGACGCCTTCGGCGAGGCCACGGCGACGGAGCTGACCCGGCCGGACTACGTGGCGCTGGCCGAGTCGTTCGGGGTGCCGGGGGTGCGGACGACTCCGAAGACGCTGGAGAGGGACCTCGCGAGGGCGCTTGCGGAACCGGGGCCGTCGGTGGTGGTCCTCCCCGCGGTGCTGCGGATGTTCGCGCCGACGCATCTCCGCTGAGGCGCCTGCGGCAGGAGGGGGCAGAGGCGCGGCCCCCGTTGCTTCCCCCGGCGCTCGGCTCCGGAACCACGGGGACGTACGGAGTGTGACGGCGTATCGTCGTAGGCCGGAAAGTGGCGGGTGGACGGTTCGGGGGGCGTCGATGAGTGCTGGGCAGGGGCCGTGGGGGCCGTACGGCGGGGGGCCGCAGCCGCCCGGAGGACAGCCGGGGTGGCCGCCCGGGCCGCAGGGGCCGGGAGTGGTGCCGCCGCAGGGACCGCCGCCGGGGTGGGGGCCCGTCCCGTCCCCGCCGCCCGGCCCGCCGCGGCCGGTGGGGTGGCGGCGGCGGGTGTGGCGGCTGCTCGGCCCGGTCCCGGTCGGGAGCCGGGTGTGCAAGCCGTCGCGGCCGGGCCGGGTGGAGGACCCGGTGGTGCGGAAGATCCAGATCCTGCGCACCGTGGTCGGTCTCGTCGCGATGATGTGGATCCTGGTGTCGTACAAGATCACCTCGGACGCCACCTCCCTGGCCCACGAGCGGGCCGACCAGATGGTCACGTCCGCGGCCCTGCTGGCGGCGACCTTCCCGGTCGTCGTCGGCGCGTTCGTCCTCGCGAGCTGTCCGGAGCACCGGCGCCCGTATCTGCGGCGCGCGCTGAGGCCCCTCGGGTCGCTGCTGGCCCTGGGCGGCTCGGTGCTGTACTTCGTCCTGCTCACCAGCGGCGTACTGGCCGACGTCCCGTTCGGGCAGGTGCCCGAGGAGCCGTCCACGGCCGACTACATGCGCATGATGTACGAGGTGTTCCTCGCCCTCGGGGCGGTGTGGGCGCTCGTCTTCGTCTTCTACGGCGCGACTCTGTCGGTGGTGCACGTGTTCCGCACCGCCGACATCCACGAGGTACTGCCCCCGGTCATCGCGACCGTCCTGGTCTGGGAGCTGGCGGTCGCGGACCTGTTCTCGGACGCCTACGACAGTGTTCCCCTGGGGGTACGGGCCGCGGCGGTCCTCGGCGGTCCGCTGTCGGTCACCCTGGTCAGCCTGTGGGAACTGCGGCGCCTGCGCACCCGCCACGGCCTCACCCTGCGGCGGGCGCTCGGCCGCTGACCGGCCGCCGCACACCGGGACCGGCGTCCGCGCGTGCGGGCGGGCTGGTGTCCGTGTGTCCGTGCGGGCCCGGTGTCCGCGCCTCCGGGTGGGGCCGGCCGTCGGGATGTCCTCGGGCTGCGCGGCCGGTCCCGCACGGATCGCGGTGCGGCTACCAGATCGACTCGACCCACTCCGGGTGGTCGATGACGGAGCCGGCCCGCCCGGACTGCGTGGCGTTGGCGGAGTCCTTCGGGGTGCCGGGGGTGCGGACGACCCCGGATAGGTTGCGGGCGGACCTGGCGAGGGCGCTGTCCGAGCCGGGGCCGTCGGTGGTAGTGCTCCCCGCGGTGCTGCGGATGTTCGCGCCGACGCATCTGGACTGAGCGTGGACTGACCCCCCGATCGGCTGGGCGCGGCGACCTTCGCGGGATATGTTCCGTGAGGTCGCAGGCGTTCCGGCCGGGCCGATGTCAGATGCGGCCATTACTCTGAGCCCGGAGAGGAGGACAGTGTGCTGCTGCGGTTCCGCGTCGCGAACGTACGGTCCCTGCGAGACGAACAGGAGCTGTCCTTCGTCGCGTCTGGCGACGAACAGAGCGGGTCGGCGAATCCGGTGGATCTCGCAGGCGGCGGATCCGTCTCCGTTTTCCCGCTGATCGGCATCTTCGGGGCCAACGCCTCCGGTAAGTCGAACGTCCTGAGCGCGATGACGGACATGCGTAACGCGATCCTCAACTCCTACGCACGCTGGGCCTCTTACGACGGCATCCCGCGCCAGGTCTTCTCCCTGGACCCCAAGAGCGGGAGCGAACCCTCCTTCTTCGAGGTCGACGTCGTCATCGACGAGGTCCGCTGGACGTACGGCTTCGAGCTCGGTGCCGCCCGCGTCGAGTCCGAGTGGCTGCACAGCTACCCGCGCGGTCGCCGTCAGGAATGGCTGGACCGCGACGCCTCCCGGCCGGACGTCTTCAAGTGGCCCGGCGGACGTGTCAAGGACCGGGCCCAGCTCGTACGGCGCACGCGGCCGAACGCCCTGCTGCTTTCCACGGCCGGCACGGACAACCATCCGCAGCTTTCCCCGCTGTTCCACTGGTTCCGCCGCAACTTCTGGATGATCAGCCCGGAGGTCGAGCGGGACGAGCGCGCGCGGTACACCACTAAGGAACTGTCCGGTCCGAGGGCCACCAGGATCCAGGAGCTGCTGAGGGTCGCCGACCTCGGCATCACCGGAGCGACGGTCGTCCAGGACGGCCCGGGCCGGGGCACGGTGAAGCTGACGCACCACTCGGCTGCCGGGGACGTGTCCTTCGACTGGCGGGAGGAGTCCTACGGCACCCGTTCCTGGTTCGCCCTCCTGGGCCCACTGCTCCTCGCCCTCGACGAAGGCGCGGTCCTCCTCGTCGACGAACTCGACGCCAGCCTGCACTCCCGTTTCGCGGCCGAGGTCGTCCGGCTCTTCCACGACCCGTACGCGAACCCCAGAGGCGCCCAGCTGGTCTTCACGTCGCATGACGCGACGGTGCTCACCACCCCGAGCGGCGAGCGGCTCCTGGACCCGGCGCAGGTGTGGCTGACGGAGAAGGACAGGGACGGGGCGACCGAGCTGTATCCGCTCACTGATGTGGAGCCGGGCGAGGACGAGGACCTCACGCAGTCCTATCTCGCGGGGGCCTTCGGCGGGGTCCCGGCCCTCCTGGAGGGACAGATCGCGCGGCGACTGCTGGTGGCGCGCGAGGGCGGCAGGTACGACGGGACGGACGAGCGAGCGGACCGGGCGGAGCGCGACTGATGGGGCGGGCGCAGAAGGGCAAGGACTCGTGGGAGCGTCCGGTCCGGCGGGGCGGGCAGCGCAAGCGCCAGGTCTTCATTTTCACCGAGGGCAAGGTGACCGAGCCCTCGTATCTCGACATCCTCAAGAGCGAGGGCGTCCCGCTCGCTGGCGAGGTCCCGGTGGAGATGCACATCGCCAACCGCAGGGCCGACAGCGGGCGCAAGCCGCTCGACCTCGTCGAGCAGGCGATCAGACTGAAGCGCGAAGAGGACCGCAAGGCGAAGCGGGCCAAGCTGGAGGAGAAGTACCTGCCTCAGGTCTGGTGCCTCTTCGACCACGACAACTACAAGTACGTCCGCGACGCGCTGGATCAGGCGGAGAAGGCGGGCATCGGCGTCGCCTTCTCGCATCCGTGCTTCGAGGTGTGGCGCCTCGCGCACTACAAGCCGGTCAGCGGTTCGTTCGCCGGAGTGTGCGACGGAGCGGCCGGGCGGCTGCCGTTCCAGAAGGGCTCCCAGGACGCCAAGACCCCCAAGGCCGTCCTGCCGCACCAGATCCTGGGCCGCTACAAGGCGGCCCGGAAGAACGCCGAACAGATGAACGGCCGGCACGCGGCGCACGTGGGCAAGTGGGACAGGGACCCTTACACGGATGTGCACGAGTTCGTGGAGAAGGCGCTGCACATCGACAGCTACTGACCCCTCTCGGCCATGATCACGCGCTGATTTCGGTATGACCCGAGCGGGGTCATAGGGTCTCCCCGTCATCACAGGTCGGGTCGGTCGTAGGGAGTCTCGTACGTGGCCAAGCTCACGCTCGCCCAGCTGGAACGGCATCTGTGGGCCGCCGCGGACATTCTGCGCGGCACGATGGACGCCTCCGAGTACAAGGACTACATCTTCGGGCTGCTCTTCCTGAAGCGGGCCAACGACGAGTTCGAGGCGGCTGGGGAACGGATCAGGCAGTACGCCGTCGAGGAGCTGAAGCTCGCCGACGAGGACGTTCCCGGTTACCTGGAGCAGCCCGGCCCCTACCGCAAGCGCGATGTGCTGTACGTGCCGGAGGACGCTCGTTGGGCCAAGGTCTCCGCCGCCAGCCACAACATCAACGAGATGACCCTGCGGCCCGCGCTCCAAGCGCTTGAGGGGCAGAACAGCAAGCTCAAGGGCCTCTTCGACCACCTGGACTTCAACCGTATCGGCGGGTCGGGCGCCGCGTCCGGCGCGGCCAAGCTCGCCGACCAGCGCCTAAAGCTCCTCATCGCGCACTTCGGGCGGATCCGGCTGCGCACCGAGGACTTCGAGTTCCCCGACCTGATCGGTGCCGCGTACGAGTACCTGATCAAGGAGTTCGCGGACTCGGCGGGACGCAAGGGCGGCGAGTTCTACACCCCGCGCGCCGTGGTCCGCATGATGGTCGAGCTCCTCGCCCCCACCGAGGACATGCGGATCTACGACCCGTGCGTCGGCTCGGGCGGCATGCTCATCCACGCGGCGGAGTACGTGGAGGAGCACGGCGGCGACACGTCGTCGATGTTCTTCGCCGGTCAGGACGCCAACTCCGGTTCCTGGATCATGTCGACGATGAACATGGTCCTGCACGGGGTGCGCCGCTTCGACCTGGCCACCGGGGACACGCTCTCGCAGCCGGCGCACGTCCCGCGCTCGGAGGAGGACCGCTTCGACGGGGTGCTCAGCAACCCGCCGTTCTCCCTGGACTACACCCTCGCGGATCTGGCGCACCCGGCCGAGCGTGCCAAGTACGGGGTGACGAGCGAGCGCGGCAAGGCCGACCTGATGTTCCTCCAGCACATGCTGTGGGAGGCCAAGCGGGAGGGCGCTCGCGGCGGCATGGTGATCACGGTCATGCCACACGGGGTGCTGTTCCGGGGTGGTGGTGAGCAGGCCATCCGCACGGAGCTGCTGGAGAAGGACACCGTCGAGGCGGTCATCGGCCTCGCCCCGAACCTCTTCTACGGGACCGGTATCCCGGCCTGCGTCCTGGTGCTGCGCCCGCCGGGCCGGAAGGACCGGGCGCGGGAGGGCAAGGTGCTGTTCATCAACGCCGACCGCGAGTTCCACGCGGAGCGGGCGCAGAACGTCCTGCTCCCCGAGCACGCCGAGAAGATCGTCTCGACGTTCCACGCATACGAGGAGGTACCCGGCTTCTCGCGGATCGTGCCCCGCGAGGAACTCGCCGCCAACGACGACAACCTCAACATCCGCCGGTACGTCGACAACACGCCGCCGCCCGAGCCGCAGGACGTGCGGGCGCATCTGGTGGGCGGGGTGCCGCGCGCGGAGATCGAGGCGAAGAAGCCGCTGCTCGACTCGTACGGGATCGGGGTGACCGATCTGTTCGTGGAGCGGGAGCCGGAGGACCCGGCGTACGTCGACTTCCGGGACGAGGCGG
>DASTDN010000028.1:0-3271 GCA_035710365.1 Streptomyces sp.
GACGACATCAGCGTCCAGAACCCCGTGGAGTTCTCGCCGCCGTTGGTGTCGTAGTGGTCCGGCAGACCGAGGTCGTGGCCGTACTCGTGGGCGAAGACACCCAGCCCGCCGTTCTCCGGCTGGATGGTGTAGTCGCCGACCCAGATGCCGCTGTCGCCGATCTGCGTGCCGCCGAGCTTGTTGCCCTCGGGGCCCGTGGCGCCGGCGTCGGTGCCGAAGGCGTACCAGCGGTGCGCCCAGATGGCGTCCTCGCCCTCCGCGCCGCCGCCCGCGGACTCGTCCTCGCCCGCGTGCACGATCTGGAAGTGGTCGATGTAGCCGTCGGACTCGTTGAAGTCGCCGTCGCCGTCGTGGTCGTAACGGTCCCACTGGTCGTACTCGGCGAGCTGCGCCTTGACCTCGGCGTCGGTCTTGCCGGCGGCCTTCTGGTCCGCGACCCAGGCGGTGACGCCGTCCTGCACGGCGAACCAGGCGCAGTTGTCCGGGTCGCACTTGTTGGAGCCGTAACGGGCCTCGTTGTACGGGACCTTCACCCAGTCGGAGACTTCACCGTCGACGGAGTAGCGGCCCGAGGACTGCTTCTCGTAGTACGTCTTCATCGAGTCGGTGCCGGTACCGAAGTACAGGTCCTGGTAGTGGTCCCGGTCGTAGTCCGCCTGCCAGGCCGTGCTGTTGTCCTTGGCACGGTCGGGCTCGGCGATCGAGTTGTGCAGCGGGCCGGGGGTGCCGCCGTAGCGGCTGTCCACCTGGTCACCGAACTCGACCAGGATGGTGAAAATCTTGTCGGTCTTCTCGCGGCCCAGCTCGACGTACTTGCTGGTGCCCTTGCGGCTCGCCAGCTCGACGACCTTCGAGCCGTCGCGCTTCTGCACCGTGGCATCGCCGGAGATGACCTGGTTGAGCGCCTCCTGGCGCTGCGCCGCCTGCGTCTTGCTCAGCGGACCTTCGAGGTCGTGCCCCTGCATTCCCTTGGCCGGCTGCGGGTCGTGCCGGTCCACGTTCGCGGGGCGGGAGGCCGAGTCGGCCTGCGCCACCGAGTACAGGGAAAGGGTGGTGGACGCCGCCGCGAATGCCACGCCGATCGCGGCAGCTCTGAACGTCCAGGGTTTTCTGGTCACTTGATGTCCTCCCCCGCGTTCGCGCACGCGGCAGGGAGGTCCGATGGTGGAAGTTCCGCGTGCGCGTGATCAACGCGTGTAGTCAAGTGACGACATTTGACTAGAGGTTAAGCAGAAAAGACAGGTCTTGACTTGCACAGCTCAAAAGACTATGCGGGGTGGGCGACCGGTTATTGGACGCCCCGCGCCCCATCCGACCGAAGGACGAACGGGCGCGCGAATCTGTCTGCTTCCGGACCGATATGACTCCGTGCGCCCCCCGTGCACCGGCACCGCCGGTGAGGCGGCGCTTACCGTCCGCCCCGCTCGGGCATGCAGGGGCCTAGAGTCGAGAAACGACGCATCCCCGCTTCCGAGGACACGATCGCCATGCCTCGTCCGACCGTCGCGCAGCTCGTCTGCGGTTCCGGCACCGTGGTCCTCTCGGCGCTCGCCATGCTGCTGCTGTCGGGGGCCGGTTCGGTCCCGGCCGTCGCGGTCGTCGCGGTCACGGCACTCGCGCTGGGGCTGCTCGCCGCCATGACCGTCGCGCGGCCGAAGCGGGCGTCCGGCGCCGGCCGGCCCGCGGCCGGTACTCCGGACGGGACCGGACCGGCGCAGGCGGAGCGCGCACACCGCGCCGCCCGGCACACCACTGTTCCCGAAGGAGCGGTGGGGCCGGACCACATGACGCGCTCCGGCCCCGACCGTCTCCTCGCGCACGGCGCGGACCGGCTCAACCGGTACTGACGACCACGGTCTTGGCCGCCTTGTCGTGCAGGCCCTGCTTGTAGGGCTTGTCGAAGAAGCTCCAGCCGCCCGAGATCGCCGTCCAGACGCAAGCGCAGCAGAAGGCGAACGGGATCCACAGCACCGCCGCCCGGACCAGCGAGGTCTGCGAGGAGGGCGTGGCCCCGTCCTCCAGCCGGGCCACCCGCATCTTCATCAGCCTCTTGCCCAGTGTCTGCCCCGTCCTGGCGGTCATCAGGGTGTCGTACGCGATGTAGAGCACGGCCGCGACGACGGACTGGCCGAAGGACCGGCCGACCTGGATCTCTTCGCCGTCGACGTTGTACTCGCCGATGCCGAAGGCCAGGGTGAGCAGCCAGACGACGATGCCCACGAGGATCATGTCGATGATGCGGGCCAGGGTGCGTTTGCCGCTGTCCGCGAGCGGGGGCATCCCGGCGAGCGGGTCACCGGCCTCACCGCCACCGCCGTAGGGACCACCGCCGTACGGCCCACCGGGACCGCCGCCGCCGTACGGGCCGCCGGACCCGCCACCGTAGGGGTCTCCGGACCCGCCACCGTACGGCCCGCCACCGCCCGGGCCCCCGCCGCCCGGGCCTCCACCGCCGCCGGGACCCTCGCCGCCGGACGGGCCCTCGCCGCCCGGGTGGGGCGGGGGCTGCTTGCTGAACGGGTCGTCTTCCGGCGGGCCGCCGGGGCCCGGGGGCGGTTCGGTGCTCATGGCCCGAGTCGACCCCGGACCCCACGGCTCCGCACGCGGCGGACGGCCGTCCGGAGTAGGGGCCGCGGGGCGGCCGGAGACGGGCGGTCCCTGGCGCGTACGGCTGCGGTCTCAGCCCGCCACGAAGGTGTGGGCCGCCTTGTCGTGCCAGCACTGCCGCCACGGCTGGTCGAACAGGCACCACAGCACGCCCACCACACCCACCACCAGCAGGCCGGGCACCGAGTAGACCAGCCAGCGGCGCAGGGCGGCACCGAACTCGGGGGCGTCATGGCCCTCGATGTCCCGCACCTCCAGGCCCATCAGCCGCTTGCCCAGGGTGCGGCCCCACTTGACGGTGGGCAGCACCTCCAGGACGACGCCGGCCAGCAGCAGCACCGCGAGGACGATGCCGAACTGGACCGACGTGGTGCCGTCGAGCAACCAGACCGTGACGGTCTCGCCGCTCGCCCGTGCCTCGTCGATCTTGCCGTCGATGTGGTCGATCGCCCGCGAGCCGAGCGGTACGGCGGCCAGCGCGGTGACGGCGGCGAGCACGGCCGTGTCCACCAGCCGGGCCACGAGCCGCCTGCCGAGGGATGCCGGGCGGGCGGACGTCTGCTGCCGGACCATCGCCTGGAACGGGTCGTCGACCGGAGGGCGCCACGGCGTCACGGGCGGCTCGTCACCGCCCGCGAGCTGGTGCACCTGCTGCGCCCAGGAC
>DASTDN010000029.1:0-7556 GCA_035710365.1 Streptomyces sp.
ATCCGGAACACCTGCTCCGGGTCGAACACGTCGTGCACGAGCGCGTTGAGCTCGCGCGCGCTGGCCAGGTCGCTGCCGAACGGCTTCTCGATCACCGCGCGCCGCCAGGAGCCCTCCGGGGCCTTGGCCAGTCCGTGCTTCTTCAGCTGCTGGACGACCTTGGGGAAGAACTTCGGCGGTACGGAGAGATAGAAGGCGTAGTTGCCGCTGGTGCCCCGGGAGGCGTCCAACTCGTCGACCGCGGACCGCAGTTGCTTGAAGGCTGTGTCGTCGTCGAAGTCGCCGGGGATGAACCGCATGCCCTCGGCGAGCTGCTGCCAGACCTCCTCACGGAACTCGGTGCGCGCGTGCTCGCGGACCGCGTCGTGCACGACCTCGGCGAAGTCCTGGTTCTCCCAGTCCCGGCGGGCGAACCCGACGAGCGAGAAGCCCGGCGGCAGCAGACCCCGGTTGGCCAGGTCGTACACGGCCGGCACCAGCTTCTTGCGCGACAGGTCACCGGTGACGCCGAAGATGACCAGCCCGGAGGGGCCCGCGATCCGGGGAAGCCGCCGGTCGCGCGGGTCGCGCAGCGGGTTCACCCGGGCGGACGCCGGGACGGTGGGCCCGTTGTCCTTCCCCGCGCTCTCGGCCTTCTTGCTCATGTGGCGTCAACTCCCTTGGTCCGAGGGCGCCGCGACCGCCCGTCACCTTTCGCGGGATCGGGTACGCGGCCGGGGCGGGGCCCGGTGCCGCGCCGGGCCGCCCGCTGCCCCCGGCCGGCTCGCTCCGACGTGCCCATGGTGTGGAGATTCCTCGATCGCGACGACGAAACACATCAGTGGTATTCAAGTCCAAAAAACAGATCTTCCGAGCAAGGGCGGGGCCCGTGTCGCCCTCCGGCGGAGCCGGGCACCGGCACGGTGACGGTCGGCGGGTACCGCGGAACCGCCCCGGCCATGCGGGCCGGCTGCACGCCGGCCGCCCCGCACACGGCGCCGGGGGCGGTCCCGGGTGAGGACCGCCCCCGGCGCCGTACCGCGGGAAGAGAGAGGACGGGGAAGAGCACGAGGAGCGAGCACGGGGGACGGCCGGTGCCGGACGCGTCGAGGCGCCCGGCACCGACCGCGTCAGTGGCCGAAGGTGAACCAGTTGACGTTCACGAAGTCGGCCGGCTGGCCGCTGGTGAACGTCAGATACACGTCGTGCGTGCCGGTCACCGAGGTGATGTTCGCGGGGATGGTCCGCCACGACTGCCAGCCGCCCGTGTTGCCCACGGCGAAACTGCCGACGGGAGCGGCGGTGCGGCTGTCGAGCCGGACCTCCACCAGGCCGCTGACGCCGGACGCCGCACCGCTCGCCACCCGGGCGCTGAACTGCCGGGCCGCCGTGGACCCGAACGTGACGCCCTTGTACAGGGCCCAGTCGCCGTTGGCGAGGGCGCCGATGTTCTGCCCGCCGCCGCTGTCCTGGGTGCCCTCGGTGAACACGCCCGACTGGCTGTCGAACGACTCGGCCTGGATGGCGCCGTAGGCGTCCCGGTTCCCGGTCGGCGGGGGCTCCTCGGTGCCGCCGCCGGACGTCAGCACCTGCACGTAGTCCACGAGCATGGAGTGGCCCGGCTGGGTGCCGGAGTCCGGGCCGCCGCCGAAGGCGTCCGGGAAGCCGCCGCCCATCGCGACGTTGAGGATGACGTAGTAGCCGTGGTTCGTGGCGTTCGTCCAGGTCGTCGCGTCGACCTGGCCCTCGCGCACCGTGTGGTAGTTGACGCCGTCGAGGTAGAAGCGGATCTGCTCCTCGCTGGTGGAGCGGTCCCATTCCACCCGGTACGTGTGGAAGCCCGCCTGGCAGGTGGTGCCGGAGCACGTGGTGTTGCCGCCGATGCCGGAGGTCTCGTTGCAGGGGCCGCCGGGCGAGGTGCCGCAGTGCATCGTGCCGAACACCGTGTTCATGCCGTTGGTGTTCTCCATGATGTCGATCTCGCCGACACCCGGCCAGTTCCAGTAGTTGCCCCGGTAGGGCCCGCCCAGCATCCAGAACGCCGGCCAGTAGCCCTTGGACGCGGCCCCCGTCACGTTCGGGACCTGGATACGGGACTCCACGCGGAGCTTGCCGCCCGCCGGGGGCTGGAAGTCGGTGCGCCTGGTCTCGATGCGGCCCGAGGTCCAGTTGCCCGCGCCGTCGCGCTGGGGGGTGATGCGGAGGTTGCCGTTGCCGTCCAGCGACACGTTGTTCGTGCTGGACGTCATTGTCTCCTTCTCGCCGGTGCCCCAGTTGGCGGGGCCGCCCGGGTACCCGGTGCCGGTCGCGTACTGCCAGTTGGAGGTGTTGACGCCGGAGCCCGCCGCGCCGGTGAAGTCGTCGGCGAAGACCTGCGTCCAGCCCGAGGGGGGCGGGGGCGCGGCGGCCGTCGCGGCCGGGGAGGAGGCGGTCGCCGCTGCGGCCGCCAGTCCGAGGGTGGTGACGACGGCGGCGAACGACCGTCTGAGGGCCCGTCTTCTGCGGTTCGTGCCGGAGGAATCACTCATGTGGGGTGCCTCTCGGATGCGGGAGTGCGGTGCGGTGCGATGCCGTGTGCGAGCGCTCCGCGAAGGCTCTGAGAGCGCTCTCAAACGCGCCTAATGTGCTCCCGGCCGGTGACGCCGTCAAGAGGTGAAACCAGGAAAGTCCGCGTGCTCTCCCACGGTTCGGGCCATGAATGCCCTCGAACACGCCGAAAGCCCGGCTCACGCCCCCCTGGAGGGAGGGTGAGCCGGGCTCGTCCCGCTCCGGGCCCGGGCGCGTGCCACCGGGCCCGCAGGCGTACTACAGCGGGAGTGCCTGAGCGGTGTTCGTCTGCTGCGGCTCGCCCACGCCGACGGAACCGGCCGGCGCCGGCAGGGCCGGCAGCAGCGGGCCGGAGTCCTCCTCGCGCTGCGTCGGCAGCGACACCGGGCGCAGCGGACGCGGCCCGGACACCACCGTGTAGTCCTGCCCGAGGAAGGGCGGCGTGATCTCCCCGGGGTCCTCGCCCAGCGCCAGCCGGACGGCGGCCCAGGGCACGTTGACCCCGCACTGCGACAGTTGGTGCAGGCCCCCGGCCGGGCGGGTGTTGACGTCCATGAGGACCGGCCGGTCGCCGAACATCCGGAACTGGATGTTGGACAGGTAGTGCAGCCCGAAGCCCTCCGCGATCCGCCGGGCGGGCTCCAGCCACTGCGCGTGCAGCGTGAAGCCGCGGCGCCTGCCGTTCTTCGTACGGCCCACGGCCAGCCGGACGCGGTTGTCGGGACCGGTCAGGCAGTCCACCGACACCTCCGGCTGCTCCAGCCGCGGCATGACCAGCCAGTCCACCGGCCCGTCGGCCTCCCGCAGCGCCGCGGTCACCAGGTCCAGCGGCACGTACGGGCTCGGGAAACCGCTGAGGTGCGTGAGCGAGAAGGGGGAGCGCGTGATCATGCGGAAGCCCACCCCGCCCGCCCCGGACGCCGGCTTGAAGCAGGCACGGTGTCCCGCCGCCTCCAACTCCTCGACGGCGGCGTGGAGTTCGTCGGCCGAGCGGACCCGCCACCACGGCGGCACCGGCACCCCGATCGCCTGCAGCGCCTCGTAGGCGACCACCTTGTCCTGGAAGACCGCCACCGCCTCGGGCGGCGGCGCGAGCAGGGCCGTGCCGGCCGCCTCGAACTCCGCGCGGTGCGCGACGAGCGCCGACTGGTGCAGCCGCGGCACGAACACGTCGATGCCGCGCCGCGCGCACTGGTCGAGCGCGAACTCGACGTACGCCGCCGGGGACAGGCCCTCCGGCTCCAGTTCGGCGGTGTCGGCGGCGGCCAGGACGGGCGAGTCGGGGTCGCCGTGTGTGGCGTGGATCTCGACGGCCCGGTCGCTGGGATTTCTCCGCAGCTGATCCATGAAGAAGACGTTCTCCGCGTACGTGCGGTTGAGCCAGACTCGTACGCGAGAGACCATGCAGGCCGCCTTCCGGGGTGTGCGGGCAGGGCTGAGCGGCCCGTGCCCGGGCAAGTCGAATGGAGGTGCACCGAACCGCCCTGCGCGAAGCGCGGGCCGAGGCGGTGGTGTAGGGCCGATCATAGGGGTTCGCGGGGCGCCCCCCGCAACGCGTGTGGAACGTATCTGCGCCATTCCGGCGGGGTTCCGCCCGGCACGGTCCCGCGGCGTTTCTCCCGTGGTTTCCGCAGTGTTCCCGGCCGCCGCGGCGAGGGCCTCCGGGCCGCTCTTGTCGGGGCGCGCGGGATGTGATCTCTTAAATGCCGAACGTGCGCTCGGAGGGGGCGGGGACGTGACGTCGACGACCGGCGGTGTGGGACAGGTGTGGGCCGTCAGCGACCTGCACATCAGCTATCCGGAGAACCGCGCGCTCGTCGAGCGGATGCAGCCCGCCACGGAGCACGACTGGCTGCTCGTGGCCGGTGACGTCTCCGAGAAGGTGGCGGACATCCGCTGGGCGCTGAAGACGCTGGCCGGCCGGTTCCGCAAGGTGATCTGGGCACCCGGCAACCACGAACTGTGGACGCACCCCAGCGACACGGTCGCGCTGCGCGGCGTCCAGCGCTACCAGCACCTGGTCGAGATGTGCCGCGACCTCGGTGTGCTCACCCCCGAGGACCCCTACCCGGTCTGGGAGGGCGAGGGCGGCCCGGTCGTGGTCGCGCCGCTGTTCCTGCTGTACGACTACACGTTCCTGCCGTCCGGTTCGTCGACCAAGGACGAGGGGCTCGCGTACGCGCACGGCACGGGCATCGTGTGCAACGACGAGTACCTGCTGCACCCCGACCCGTACCCGACCCGCGAGGACTGGTGCCGCGCGCGGGTGGCCGAGACCGAGCGCAGGCTCGCCGAGATCCCCGGCGACCTGCCGACCGTCCTGGTCAACCACTATCCGCTGGACCGCCATCCCACGGACGTGCTCTGGTACCCCGAGTTCGCCATGTGGTGCGGGACGCGGCTGACGGCGGACTGGCACCGCAGGTTCCGCGTCCACACCATGGTCTACGGCCACCTCCACATCCCGCGCACCACCTGGCTCGACGGAGTCCGCTTCGAGGAGGTGTCGGTGGGCTACCCCCGCGAGTGGCGCAAACGGTCGCAGCCGCCCGGCCGGCTCAAGCGCATCCTGCCCGGAGAGGACCGCACGCCGTGATCGAGGAGCTGCTGCCCCCGGCCGTCGTCGTCGTGGAGGCCTTCGCCGGTGCCGACGGCGGTGCGGACACCGCCGAGGCGTCGCTGTTCCCCGAGGAGGCGGCGCTCGTCGCCCGGGCCGTCGCCAAGCGCCGCCGCGAGTTCGCCGGCGTACGGGCCTGCGCCCGCAGCGCCATGGAGAAGCTCGGCGTGCCCCCGCAGCCGGTGCTGCCCGGCGAGCGCGGCGCCCCGACCTGGCCGGCCGGCGTCGTCGGCAGCATGACCCACTGCGCGGGCTTCTGCGGCGCCGCCCTCGCCCGGGCCGGCGAGGTGGCGTCCCTCGGCATCGACGCCGAGCCCGCCGGGCCGCTGCCCGACGGGGTGCTGTCCGCGGTGGCGCTGCCGGCCGAGGCGGAGCGGCTGCGCCGCCTGGCCGCCGAACGGCCCGACGTGCACTGGGACCGGCTGCTGTTCAGTGCCAAGGAGTCCGTCTACAAGGCGTGGTTCCCGCTGACCCGGAAGTGGCTGGACTTCAGCGAGGCCGACATCGAGATCGTCCCGGAGGCGGGCGGCCGCCCGGCCGGCACCTTCCGCGCGCGGCTCCTCGTCCCGGGCCCGGTGGTCGGCGGGCGGCGCGTCGAGCACTTCGAGGGCCGCTGGACGGCCGCCCGGCCCGGTCTGCTCGCCACGGCGATCTCGGTCGACCCGGCCTGACGGCCGGGGACCGCCGCACCCGTCGTCACGTCTCCCGGCACCAGGTGCGCAACAGCCCGAAGAACGCCTCCTCGTTGCCGTTCAGACCCGCCTCCGCGAGGGCCGTGTCGGCCTCCGCGAGGACCGACGGCGGGACGACGACCGGAGTCGCCGGACCCGTGCCGGGCGGGCCCGGCGCCGTGTCGAGGGTGGCCCGGACCGTCTGCAGCAGCCGGAGGTAGGCCTGGACGGCGGCGCGCTCGCGGTCGCTCGGTAAGGCGCTGGGCATCGGTCGGCTCTCCCGGTTCGGCGTCGTCGTGTCGCGTGCGGTGGTGCGTACGTCGTTGCGGCGGTGGGCTTCCAGCTTGCCGCCCGTCACCGGCGGTCAGGGCCGCTGCCGCGCCGGTCCGCCCGCTCGGAGCGGCGGCGGCCGGTGCGGACGGGCGGGGCATGCGCCGGGGCGTACGCCATGCCCGTCGTGTCCGGTCAGCTCTGCCGGCGGCCCAGGTAGCCGAGCGACGTCTCGATCCGGCCGGCCAGCCGGTCGCGCTGCACGGGGGCGCGCAGCGGCGAACCCGCCAGCCAGGTACGGCACTTGCTGGCCAGCAACAGGCCGAAGCTCTCGGCGTCCCGCTCGGCGGCGTCGTCGAAGCGGGTGCGGGCCGCCACCTTCCGGACCGTCGCGTCCAGGTCGGCCGCGTCGTCGAGGAGACGGGCCGCGACCGCCGCGCCGGCCACGTGGTGCGCGCAGTGTCCGGCCCTCATGTGCCACAGCTCGTGGCCGAGGATCACCAGTTGGTGGTCGGGCGCGGTGCGTTCCTCGACCACGACGAGGTCCTGGTCGGCCATGTCCAGCCACAGGCCGCTCGCGGTGCCGGGCGGGAAGGCGGCCGTGCGGAAGCGGACGGGACGTCCGCGGCGTCTGCTCATCGCGTCGCACAGCGCGCCGTACAGGTCGGCGGGGGGCGCCGGTGCCGCGAGCGTCAGCTCCGCGACCATCTCGCCGCACAGGCGGCGCATCTGCCTTGTGGTTCCCACACGTCTCCCCACGGTCAGGACTCGGGTCGCTTGACGCTTTCCAGGAGCATGTCCAGCCACTCGGCGACCTTGTCACGGTGCTGGTCGGTGGGCAGTTGCGCGGCCCGCCAGGCGATCCCGCGGACGCCGTGGTCCTGCAGCAGCCGCTCCAGGGGGTCGTCGGTGGCAGCGGCGGCGCGGCGCTCGGTGTCGGCGAGCCTCTGCAGCAGTTCCTGCTCGGTGTGCTGGAGGGCGCCGGCGAGGGCCTCGGGGTCCTCGGCGGTGAGGAAGCCGGCGTGCACCCGGAAGAAGCGCTGGATGGCGTCGCAGTGCTCCATGGTGGGGCGCCGGTCGCCGTTGATGAGGGCACCCGCCTGCTGACGCGACATGCCGGCGCCGTCGGCGATCTCCTGCTGGGTGTATCTGCGGCCGTTCGGCTTCAGCCGGGTGCGGCGCAGCAGGTCCAGGCGCTGGAGGAAACGGGCCTGCACATCGGGCTCGCCCGCGTCACGGCCGCTCAGCAGGGCCGTCACGACGGGTTCGGGGACGCCGGAGGCGACGGACAGCGCGCCGGTGTCGAAGACCTCGGGGTGCGGCACGCCGAGCCGGTCGGCGAGTGCGGTGACGCGGGCTGCGACGGCCGGCAGCGCGGTGCCCGGATCCTCGAAGCCACCCGTCACCGAAAGATCTCCTAGGTCTCTCACAGGCTTCTCACAAAGCGATGGCCGTGAACGTCACGGAGACTA
>DASTDN010000030.1:0-2619 GCA_035710365.1 Streptomyces sp.
GGTGGGCGGGTGGTGGTCGTCTACTGGCGGCGGTCGACGTACTCGTACACCATGCCGTCCGGATGCATGGCGATCAGGTTGCGGCCCGCGGGGGAGGCGACCGGGCCCGCGACGATGTGGGCGCCGAGGCCGCTCAGCACCCGGTGCACCTCGTCGACGTCGTCGACGGCGATGGTCGCCGCCACCTTGCGCAGCACGTCGAGCTGGGCCTGTGGCCCGCTCATCAGCAGAAAGCAACCGACCGCCGCCACCTGTACGCCGCCGCGCTCGAAGCGGTGCGCCGTGCCGCCCGCGAGGCGTTCGTAGAAGGGGACCGCGGTCTCCAGGTCGTCGACGCATACGCGCAGCGTGGCTCCCAGAATGTCCATGCGCAGGAGCCTAGTTGGGGACGGGCGGGGACGGTGATCGTTTCACACGATCCCCGTCAACCTCCCCGGCCCCCGCGCGGGTGCGGCGGCCCGGAGGCGGAGCCCTCCCGAAGCCCCCGCCCGCACCGGGCGGCACCGGCGCAGGGGCGCCCCCGCCGGGCGCGCGCACGTTTGGGCCCCCGGGCCTGGGGGACGCGGAAGGCGCCCGAGGTACGTACGCGACGCGACAGCTCCGGAGGCGAACCGTGAGCCGACCCCGCATCGTGATCGTCGGTGCCGGCTTCGCCGGGTACCGGACGGCCCGCACCCTGTCCCGGCTCACCGGCGAACGCGCCGACATCACCCTGCTGAACCCGACCGACTACTTCCTCTACCTGCCGCTGCTGCCCCAGGTGGCCGCCGGAATCCTGGAACCGCGCCGGGTCACCGTGTCCCTCTCCGGCACCCTGCCGCACGTCCGGCTGGTCCTCGGGCAGGCCGGCCGCATCGACCTCGACGCGCACACCGTCCACTACACCGGGCCGGAGGGCGAGGAGGGCGGCCTGCCCTTCGACCGGCTGGTGCTCGCCGCCGGCAGCGTCAACAAGCTGCTGCCGATCCCCGGCGTCGCCGAGCACGCGCACGGCTTCCGCGGCCTGCCCGAGGCGCTGTACCTGCGCGACCACGTGACCCGGCAGGTGGAACTGGCCGCGTCCGCCGACGACCCGGCCGAGCGCGCCGCCCGGTGCACCTTCGTGGTGGTGGGCGCCGGGTACACCGGCACGGAGGTCGCCGCGCACGGGCAGCTCTTCACCGACGCGCAGGTCCGCGGGCACCCCCTGCGGCAGGGCGTGCGGCCCCGCTGGATGCTGCTGGACGTCGCCGAGCGCGTGCTGCCCGAGCTGGACGTGAGACTGTCCCGCACCGCCGACCGGGTCCTGCGCCGGCGCGGCGTCGACGTGCGGACGGGCACCTCGGTGCAGGAGGCCACGCACGACGGGGTGCTCCTGACGGACGGCGAGACCGTGGCCACCCGCACCCTGGTGTGGTGCGTGGGCGTGCGGCCCGATCCGCTCGCCGAGTCCCTCGGGCTGCCGATGGAACGCGGGCGGCTCCTGGTCGACCCGTGTCTGCGGGTGCCGGGCCGGCCGGAGCTGTTCGCGTGCGGGGACGCCGCCGCCGTGCCCGACCTGGACCGGCCCGGGCAGTACACGCCGATGACCGCGCAGCACGCCTGGCGGCAGGGCAGGGCGTGCGCGCGGAACGTCGCCGCCTCGCTCGGCCTCGGCGACCGGCAGCCCTACCGGCACCGCGACCTCGGCTTCGTCGTGGACCTCGGCGGGGTGCAGGCCGCCGCGAACCCAAGGGGAGTGGCCCTGGCCGGACCGGTGGCGGGCGCCGTGGCACGCGGGTACCACCTCGCCGCGATGCCCGGAAACCGGGTACGCGTGGCCGCCGACTGGCTGCTCGACGCGGTTCTGCCCCGCCAGGCCGTCCAGCTCGGCCTCGTGCGTTCCTGGTCGGTTCCCCTGGAATCGGCGTCACCGGAACTCGCCCGGGTACCCGGTGGCAGCACCCCCGAGGACGAAGACGGAGCCGCAGTCGCGGAAGAAGGAGACTCATGAACACCGGTGAACTCGTCGAGCTGGGACAGCAGTTGCGCGTGGACGGCATCCGGGCGTCGGCCACCGCGGGCTCGGGGCATCCGACGTCGTCGATGTCCGCCGCGGACCTGATGGCCGTCCTCCTCGCGAACCATCTGCGCTACGACTTCGACCGCCCCGCCCACCCGGGCAACGACCGCTTCGTCCTCTCCAAGGGCCACGCCTCGCCGCTGCTGTACGCCGCGTACAAGGCGGCCGGAGCCATCGACGACGAGGAACTCGCCACGTACCGCACGCTCGGCAGCCGGCTCGAAGGGCATCCCACGCCGCAGCGCCTGCCATGGGTGGAGACGGCCACCGGGTCGCTCGGCCAGGGCCTGCCGGTGGGCGTGGGCATCGCCCTGGCGGGCAAGCGCCTGGAGCGGACCGACTACCGGGTGTGGGTGCTGTGCGGGGACAGCGAACTCGCCGAGGGCTCCGTGTGGGAGGCCGCCGAGCAGGCCGGTCACGAGCACCTCGACAACCTGACCGCGATCGTCGACGTCAACCGGCTCGGCCAGCGCGGACCCACCCGGCACGGTCACGACCTGGACGCCTACGCCCGCCGCTTCGAGGCGTTCGGCTGGCACACCGTGAAGATCGACGGGCACGACGTCGACGCGATCGAC
>DASTDN010000031.1:0-5305 GCA_035710365.1 Streptomyces sp.
GTCTGTCCGGTTCACGCCTCCCGCACCCGCTTGGCCAGCTCCGCCGCGGCGGCCCCGGGGTCGTCGGCCTCGGTGAGGGCGCGGACGACGACGACGCGGCGGGCCCCCGCCTCCAGCACCTGGTCGAGGGTGGTGAGGTCGATGCCGCCGATGGCGAACCAGGGGCGGGCGGTGCCGAGGGACGCCACGTACCGCACCAGGCCGAGGCCCGGGGCGTGGCGGCCGGGCTTGGTGGGGGTGGGCCAGCAGGGGCCGGTGCAGAAGTAGTCCACGCCGTCCTGGACGGCGGCCGCGGCGGCCTCGGACTCGGTGTGCGTGGAGCGGCCGACCAGGACGTCCTCGCCGAGGATCGCGCGGGCGGCGGGCACCGGCAGGTCGCCCTGGCCGAGGTGGAGGACGCTCGCGCGGGCGGCGTGGGCGACGTCCGCGCGGTCGTTGACCGCGAGGAGCCTGCCGTGCCGGGCGCAGGCGTCGGCGAAGACCTCCAGGTGCTCCAGTTCCTCGGCGGCCTCCAGGCCCTTGTCGCGCAGTTGCACGACGTCGACCCCGGCTGCCAGGACCGCGTCCAGGAACTCGGGCAGGTCGCCCTGGCGTCTCCGGGCGTCCGTGCACAGGTAGACCCGGGCGTCGGCGAGCGCGGCGCGCTCGGGGGTGTGGCCCTGGCCGGGCGTCGTGGGCATGCGTGGGTCCCCCCGGGGGTGCGGCGCGGGTGCGGTCGGGCATGTGCTGCAGGGGCGGTGCTGTGCGGCGTACGGACCGGGGTCCGCGCGGGAGGCGCGTCCCGCGGCCGTGCCGGTCACGGCCGGGACTCCCCGGCGGGTTCCGGTCCGTACGCCGTCGGTGTCGGGTCGGGCTCGGTTCGGCTGCGGCTCGGGGTCAGACGGCGAGCGCCTGGGCGCGGCGCTTCACCTCCGTGCCGCGATTCTCGCCGAGGGCCTGGGCGGGCGTGCCCGGCAGGCTCGGGTCGGGGGTGAAGAGCCACTCCAGCATCTCTTCGACCGTGAAGCCGTCGTCCCGCAGGAGCGTCAGGGTTCCGGACAGGCCCTTGACGACCTTGTCCCCGTCGATGAAGGCGGCGGGGACGTGCAGCGCGCGGTTCTCACCACGGCGTACGGCGATGAGCTGGCCGTCCTTGACCAACTGGCGCACGCGCGTCACCTCGACACCGAACTGTTCGGCGATGTCGGGGAGGGTGAGCCAGGCGGGGACGAGAGCATCGATCTTTGCGTCAATCTCGGTCACACGACAAAGCCTGCCATCTGCCACTGACACGCGGAAGCCGGAGCCCCCCGCGTCGGCGCGCAGGGGGACGGTGTACAGGGCGTTCACGGCACTTGGACCAGTCGTGTACGGGTCATGGAGTGGGCGCCGGGGCCTGCCGGGCAGGTGTCCGCCTGCCCGGCGCGGGCCGCGCGGCGGAGCGGTGTCAGGCCGTCGCCGCCTTGAGGGGCCGGGCCGGGTCCGCGAGCAGGCGCGGGTCCATCGCGGCGCCCGCCCCGATCAGCCGTTTGCCCTGGGCCAGGTCCCTCGGGCGCCCCACCGCGAGCAGGGCGACCAGCCGGTCGTCGCGCAGCCAGCAGACCGTCCAGGCGGGTCCGGACGGGTCGCCGCGCCACAGGACGGTGTCGGCGGCGGTGTGGTGCCCGGCGTACTGCACGAAGCGCCCGAACTGCTCGGACCAGAAGTACGGCACCGGGTCGTAGACGGCGGGGGGCTCACCGAGGGCGCCGCGGACGATGTTCCGGGCGACGGTGCGCGGGCCCTGGAGGGCGTTGTCCCAGTGGTGGACCAGCAGCCGCTCGCCGTAGCGCGCGGACGGGAAGGACGCGCAGTCGCCGACGGCGTGGACGTCGGGCGCGGAAGTGCGCAGGTGCGCGTCGGCGACCACGTCGCCCCGGGTGCCCACCTCGATGCCGGAGCCGGCGAGCCAGGCCGTGGCGGGGCGGGCGCCGATGCCGACGACGACGGCGCCGGCCGGTACGCGCGAGCCGTCGTCGAGGAGCACCGCGCCGGGCTCGACGCTCACCACGCGCGCGCCGGTACGCAGCACGGCACCGGCGTCGGCGTACCAGGCGGCCATCGGCTCGGCCACCTCGGCGGGCAGCGTGCCCGCCAGCGGCCACGGCGCCGCCTCGACCACGGTCACCGCGCAGCCCGCCTCGCGCGCGGCCGTGGCGAACTCGGCGCCGATCCAGCCGGCGCCGGCCACCACCACGTCCTGCTGCCGGGCGAGCACGGGCCGCAGCCGTTCGGCGTCGTCGAGGGTGCGCAGCAGATGCACGCCCGGCACTCCCCCGGCGCCCGGCAGCAGCACCGGTTCGGCGCCGGCGGCCAGCACGAGGAGGTCGTACGGCACCGGACCCGCGGCGGTGTCGAGCTCATGGTCGGCGGGGCGGACGCCGAGGACTTCGCAGCCGAGCCGGAGGCCGATGCCCAGCGCCTCGAAGTCGATGTCGAAGGCGGAGTCCTCGGCCGTGCCGAGCAGGACGGCCTTGGACAACGGGGGCCGGTCGTAGGGCTGGTGGGGTTCGGCGCCGATCAGGGTGACGGTGCCGGTGAAGCCCTCCTCACGCAGGGCGACGGCGGTCTGCACGCCCGCCATGCCCGCGCCCACGACGACCACGCGGCGTGCCGCGTCCCCTGCCCCGCCCCGCGTCTGATCACTCACCCGGTCACTCTAGACACCCGGTCGCCCCGGACACCC
The DNA here is from genome assembly GCA_035710365.1 of Streptomyces sp. Lineage (GTDB taxonomy): Bacteria > Actinomycetota > Actinomycetes > Streptomycetales > Streptomycetaceae > Streptomyces. Next base: position 2,705 of record DASTDN010000031.1, read on the forward strand.
GGACCTGCCGGAAATCTGACGTTCCGTCAGTCGCCGCCGGGGCGGGCGGTCTCCTCGACGACGCTGGTCCCACTGCCCTCCTGCGACTCCCACTGCCAGGTCTCCTCCAGGCGCACGCGCCCGTCGGGCAGGCCGACGACGGCGGACACGCAGTGCCCCGAGGAGGTCGTGCCGTCCTCCTTGAGCTGTACGTAACGGAAGTCCAGGCGGTCGCCGCGCCGGGTGCCCACCAGGTGGCCGCGGACGACGTCGCCGCCCGCGTAGTCGGCCCAGACCACGCCGTCCTGCTCGTGGTAGGCGAAGCGGGTGCGGGTGCCGACCTGGCCGGGTGCCTGGTCGGCGACGGGGGCGAGGACGAGACCGTCGAGGGAACGTGCCACGGCTCGGGCTCCTTGGGTGGTGCGGGCGGCGCGGGGGCTATGGTGGCCAACGTAAAGCACTCGCGGGAGCCCGGACGCACCGGGCTGAGAGGGAGGCTGGCGGCCTCCGACCGTACGAACCTGATCCGGGTCATGCCGGCGAAGGGAGGGGCTGGACGCCCATGTCGCTCACGCGTACCCCTGACGTCCTCGTCGTCGGGGGCGGAATCATCGGCCTGGTGACGGCCTGGCGGGCCGCGCAGCGCGGTCTCGTCACCGCCGTCGTCGATCCCGAACCCGGGGGCGGGGCCGCCCGGGTGGCCGCCGGGATGCTGGCCGCCGTCACCGAACTGCACCACGGCGAGCAGACCCTGCTGGCCCTCAACCTGGCGTCGGCCGAGCGCTATCCCCGTTTCGTGGCGGAGCTGGCCGACCTCACCGGTCACGATCCCGGCTACCGCCGCTGCGGCACGCTCGCCGTGGCGCTGGACTCCGACGACCGGGCGCACCTGCGGGAACTGCACGACCTGCAGAGGCAGTCGGGACTGGAGTCGGAGTGGCTGCCGGGGCGGGAGTGCCGGCGCCTGGAGCCGATGCTGGCGCCCTGTGTGCGCGGCGGGCTGCGCGTCGACGGGGACCACCAGGTGGATCCGCGGCGCCTGGCCCACGCGCTCGTCGTGGCCTGCGAGCGGTCCGGGGTGGTGTTCCACCGGCAGTGGGCCGGGCGGCTCGTTCTCCGCGGGGACCGGGCCACCGGGGTCGTCACCTCCGACGGCACGGCGCTGTCCGGCGGGCGGGTCGTCCTCGCCGCGGGCAGTCTCAGCGGGCGGCTGGCCGGGGTGCCGGACGCGGTGCTGCCTCCGGTGCGGCCCGTGAAGGGGCAGGTCGTACGGCTGGCCGTGCCGCAGCGGAGCGCGCCGTTCCTGCACCGCACGGTGCGTGCCGTCGTGCGCGGCAGCCAGGTGTACCTGGTGCCCCGGGAAAGCGGGGAGCTGGTGATCGGCGCGACCAGCGAGGAGCTGGGCTGGGACACCACCGTCACGGCGGGCGGCGTGTACGGGCTGCTGCGCGACGCGCACGAGCTGGTACCGGGCCTGACCGAGCTGCCCCTGACAGAGACCCGGGCGGGCCTGCGTCCCGGCTCCCCGGACAACGCGCCGCTGCTCGGCCCGACCGCCCTGCCGGGGCTGCTGCTGGCCACCGGGCACCACCGCAACGGCGTCCTGCTCACACCGGTCACCGGCGACGTCATGGCGCACGTCCTGGCCACCGGGGAGCTGCCCGAGGAGGCCCGCCCCTTCACCCCGGCGCGCTTCGCCTCCGTCACCGCCCCGCCCCGGCCGCCCGCGCGCACGGAGCGGTCCGCCCTCGTCCCGGAGCCGTCCGCATGAGGATCACCGTCAACGGGGAGCCCCACGAGTTCCGGCCCGGCACGGCTCTCGGCACCGTCGTGCTCTCACTCGCCGCCGCGCCGTCCGGCGTGGCCGCCGCCCTCAACGAAACCGTCGTCCCGCGCGCGCAGTGGCCGTCGACGCCCCTGTCCGAGGGCGACCGCGTCGAGGTCCTCACCGCCGTCCAAGGAGGCTGACCATGGCCGACGATCCCTTTCTCCTCGGCGGTACGGCGTACACGTCCCGTCTGATCATGGGTACGGGCGGGGCGTCCAGCCCGGAGGTGCTGGAGCGGGCGCTGGTGGCGTCCGGGACGGAGCTGACGACGGTCGCGATGCGACGCGTGAAGGCCGGGGTGCACGGCTCGGTGCTGTCGGTGCTGGACCGGCTCGGCATCCGGGTGCTGCCGAACACGGCGGGCTGCTTCACGGCGGGCGAGGCGGTCCTCACCGCGCGTCTGGCACGCGAGGCGCTCGGCACGGACCTCGTCAAGCTGGAGGTCGTCGCCGACGAGCGGACCCTGCTGCCGGACCCGGTGGAGCTGCTGGACGCGGCGGAGACGCTGGTGGACGACGGGTTCACCGTGCTGCCGTACACGAACGACGACCCGGTGCTGGCACGGAAGCTGGAGGACGCCGGATGCGCGGCGATCATGCCGCTGGGCTCGCCCATCGGCTCCGGGCTCGGCATCCGCAACCCGCACAACTTCCAGCTGATCGTGGAGCACGCGCGCGTGCCGGTGATCCTGGACGCGGGCGCGGGGACCGCGTCCGACGTGGCACTGGCGATGGAGCTGGGCTGTGCGGGTGTGATGCTCGCCTCGGCGGTCACCCGCGCCCGGGAGCCGGTGC
>DASTDN010000032.1:0-3241 GCA_035710365.1 Streptomyces sp.
GAACGACATGGGGGTTTGCGATGCTTTTCAGCAGTACGCACCGGTCGGAAAGCCGGACATCATGAATGCCCCTCACCCGTCGAAAGTGGCTGGAATCGATTCAGCGGTTCCGTCTCCCGCCCACACTGTCGCGCCCGCCCACGCGCCCGAGTCCGCCGCGGTGCCCGCGCCGCACGCCGCGCCCGCCCCCGGAACGATGCTCCAGGACCGCCTGGCCGGCTGGGTCTCGGACCTCACCACCCTGCACGAACTGACCGAACGGCTGGTCCGTACGGACTCCCTCGGTGCCGCGCTCCGGGAGCTGCTGGACGCCGGGGCCGCCCTGGTCGGCGCCCGGCGCGGACTCGTCGTCCTGGAGCCGGCCGACGGCCTCGGACCCGACACCACCGTGACCCTCGGGCTCGGCCCGGCGGATCTCGGCCACCTGGAGACCGTGCCGCGCGCCTCCCTGCCCCTCGGCCGGATCCTCGACGGGCTGCCCGGCGGCGACCGCGAGATCGCCGAGCCCGACCTGATGGCCGACGAGGCGCTCGATCCCCGGCACCGCGAGGTCGCCGCCCGCCTCGGATTCGCCGCCAGCTACGCGCTGCCCCTGGCCGGCGAGGACACCGGCCGCACGGGCGCCGTCGTCTGGCTGTACGACGAGCCCGCCGAGCCGGACGCGCACCACCGCCACCTCGTGGGCCTGTACGTCCGCCACGCCACCGAGCACCTGGCGCGCCTCGTGGAGGTGGAGCGCACGCGCGCGTACCTGGCGACGATGTCGGAGGAGCTGCTGCCCTCCCGGCTGCCGCGGGTGCCCGGTGTGCAGCTCGCCGCCCGGCACCGCACCGGCCCGCGCGGCGGCGGCGACTGGTACGACGCGCTGCCGCTGCCGGACGCCGCGCTGGGGCTCGCCGTCGGGTCCGTGACCGGGTCGGGGCCGAGCGCGGTGGCGGCGATGGGGCGGCTGCGGGCGTCGCTGCGGGCGTACGCCGTGATGGAGGGCGAGGACCCGGTGGCTGTCCTGTCCGATCTGGAGCTGCTGCTGCGGCTGACCGAGCCGGCCCGGTCCGCCACCGCGCTGTTCGGCTACTGCGAGCCCGCCCTGCGCAGGATCACCGTGGCCGGGGCCGGGCACAGCCCGCCGCTGCTGGTGGGCGAGCGGCGCACCGAGTTCGTGGAGACGTCCGTGTCGGCGCCGCTCGGCATGCTCGCGTGCTGGGAGGCGCCCGGCGTGGAGTTCCGGGCCGGACCGGGAGAGACGGTCCTGCTGTACACCGACGGGCTGCTGCACCGTACCGGCGACCCCGCCGACCGGGCCTTCGCGCGGCTGCACGCGGCGGCGGCGGGCGCCCCGAGGAGCGCGCGCCGGGACCCCGGGGCGCTCGCCGACCACGTGCTGCGGACCGTGCTCCCGGACGGGCTCGACGCGACCGGCGGCGAGGAGGACGTGGCGCTGCTGGCGGTGCGGTTCGAGTAGCGGCCCCCAACAGGCTCCAAGGCCGCTCATTGCGGGAGTGTTCCGGCACTTCGGGCGGGAGAGACGGTATGGGGAGCTTCGACCCTGGCCCTCTCGGTCCCCGACCGTACGATGGGGGTCGGTCCCGTGCCGTACCCAAGGAGGATGACCGTGGCGGAGGAGCTCCCGGAGACCCCGGAGACTGCCGAGGAAGAGCCGATCAAGCAGCGCAAGAACGGCCTGTACTGGGGCGTGTCCGACGAGCTGGCCGAGAACATGAAGAGCGGCTGGGCGGACACCGAGTTGCGCGGCCTGGAGCCGGTCGCCCAGGCCGCCGAGACCGCCGCCCGCCGTGCGGCGCTGTCCGCGCGTTTCCCCGGCGACCGCATCGTCGTCCCGGCGGGCAACCTGAAGACCCGCTCGAACGACACCGACTACCCCTTCCGCGCGTCCGTCGAGTACGCGTACCTCACCGGCAACCAGACCGAGGACGGCGTCCTCGTCATGGAGCCGGTCGCGGGCGGCCACCGGGCCACGGTCTATCTGCTGCCGCGCTCGGACCGGGCCAACGGCGAGTTCTGGCTGGACGGCCAGGGCGAGCTGTGGGTCGGCCGCCGCCACTCCCTCACCGAGGCCGAGAAGCTGTACGGCATCCCCGCGTCCGACGTGCGCGAACTGGCCGGCGCGCTGCGCGAGGCGTCCGGCCCGGTGCGCGTCGTGCGCGGTCACGACGCCGGGATCGAGGCCGCGCTGTCCGACAAGGTCACCGCCGAGCGCGACGAGGAACTGCGGGTCTTCCTCTCCGAGATGCGGCTCGTCAAGGACGACTTCGAGATCGGCGAACTGCAGAAGGCCGTCGACTCGACCGTGCGCGGCTTCGAGGACGTCGTGAAGGTCCTCGACAAGGCCGAGGCCACCAGCGAGCGCTACATCGAGGGCACGTTCTTCCTCCGCGCCCGCGTCGAGGGCAACGACGTCGGCTACGGCTCCATCTGTGCCGCCGGCCCGCACGCCTGCACGCTGCACTGGGTGCGCAACGACGGGCCGGTGCGCTCCGGCGACCTGCTGCTGCTGGACGCGGGCGTGGAGACGCACACGTACTACACCGCCGACGTCACGCGCACGCTGCCGGTCAACGGCCGGTACACCGCGATCCAGAAGAAGATCTACGACGCCGTGTACGAGGCGCAGGAGGCCGGGATCGCGGCCGTGCGGCCGGGCGCCAAGTACCGGGACTTCCACGACGCGGCGCAGCGGGTGCTCACCGGGAAGCTCGTCGAGTGGGGCCTGGTGGAGGGGCCGGTCGAGCGGGTGCTGGAGCTGGGGCTCCAGCGGCGCTGGACGCTGCACGGCACGGGTCACATGCTCGGCATGGACGTCCACGACTGCGCCGCCGCGCGGACCGAGACGTACGTCGACGGGACACTGGCACCGGGCATGGTGCTGACCGTCGAGCCGGGACTGTACTTCCAGGCCGACGACCTGACCGTGCCGGAGGAGTACCGGGGCATCGGCGTCCGGATCGAGGACGACATCCTCGTCACCGGGGACGGCAACCGGAACCTGTCGGCCGGGCTGCCGCGCCGCTCGGACGAGGTCGAGAGCTGGATGGCGGCGCTGAAGGGCTGACCCCCTCGGTTTCGCGGCACGGGACCGGCCGGGCACCCTGGGGTGCCCGGCCGGCCGTCTGCCCCACTCGGTCCGCCCCCGTGGACGGGTGCGTGGCGGCGCCCGATTGGCCGGGGCGGGTGCGTGGCTCACGGCTTGCTGTGCGGCGCGGGCGCAGCGGACGCCGCGGCG
>DASTDN010000033.1:0-7269 GCA_035710365.1 Streptomyces sp.
CGCGACCTGGACCTCGCAGCGGGAGGCGAGGCCCGCGGCGACGACGTTCTTCGCGACCCAGCGCATCGCGTACGCCGCCGAACGGTCCACCTTGGACGGGTCCTTGCCGGAGAAGGCGCCGCCGCCGTGCCGGGCCATGCCGCCGTACGTGTCGATGATGATCTTGCGGCCGGTCAGGCCGGCGTCGCCCATCGGGCCGCCGATCTCGAAGCGGCCGGTCGGGTTGACCAGCAGCCGGTAGCCCTCGGTCTCCAGCTTGATGCCGTCGTCGGCGAGCCGGTTCAGCACGTGCTCGACGACCTCGACGCGGATGTCGGGGGTGAGCAGCGAGTCCAGGTCGATGTCGGCGGCGTGCTGCGTGGAGACCACCACGGTGTCCAGGCGTACGGGCCGGTCGTCGTCGTACTCGATGGTGACCTGGGTCTTGCCGTCGGGGCGCAGGTAGGGGACGGTGCCGTCCTTGCGGACCTCGGTGAGGCGGCGGGAGAGCCGGTGGGCCAGCTCGATGGGCAGCGGCATCAGGGTCGGCGTCTCGTTGGTCGCGTAGCCGAACATCAGGCCCTGGTCGCCCGCGCCCTGCCGGTCCAGCTCGTCGACGTCCTCACCTGCGGAGGCGCTCTCCACGCGGGCCTCGTAGGCGGCGTCCACGCCCTGCGCGATGTCGGGGGACTGCGCGCCGATGGACACCGACACACCGCACGAGGCGCCGTCGAAGCCCTTGGCGGAGGAGTCGTACCCGATGTCGAGGACGGCGTCGCGCACCAACTGGGCGATCGGGGCGTAGGCCCCGGTGGTGACCTCGCCGGCGATGTGCACCTGGCCCGTGGTGATCAGGGTTTCCACGGCGACGCGGGAGGACGGGTCCTCGCGCAGCAGCGCGTCGAGGATGGTGTCACTGATCCGGTCGGCGATCTTGTCGGGATGCCCCTCGGTCACGGACTCCGAGGTGAACAGACGACGGGACATGTCTCTCCAGATGGTTTGCGTGCCCACAGCGCGAACGGCCCACAGCGCGTACGGCGCACGGTGCGAACGGCGCAGCGACCGGGCGAAACACCCGTGCCACAGCCACCATGCACAGCCACGGCCGAGCGTCCCTCGAAGAGCGGCGGAAGAGGAGTGGACCGGCCCGCGCCCCCGTCGGCGCTCCCCGCGGCCTCCTCGGCGGGCCGTTGCGGCTGCGGGGGCGCTGTCCGGCTCAGTGCCGCGGGACGGCGTTCTCCAGGGCGCGGACGAGATCGCGGGTGCGTTCCCGCTCATCGGCGGAGGCGCCGGCCAGCACCACCCGCGGCGCGCTGCCGCCGAGCGCCGAGACGCGCCGGGCGACGTCGCAGGCGAGGACTCCGGCACCGGAGAACCCGGCGAGCAGCAGCGGCGTGCCGGAGCCGTCGCTGCGGAGCGCCGCGAGGGCGGGCTCCGCGCCCTCGTCGTCGGGGGGTGCGGTGAGCACCAGCAGTTCCTGGGGGCCGGGATACTCGCGGGCCAGCTCGTCGTAGCAGGACCCGGGGGTGTCCGGCGGCGGGATCAGGCAGATCCGGCCCGCCCGCGCGTGGCGGGCCGCGCGCAGGGTGGCGAGCGGCCCGCCGGGCCGGTCCGGGCCGCCGTACGGGCCTCCGGCCCGGTCCGCCGCGGCGCCGCGTGCGCCCGCGGTACGGCGACGCGGTAAGGCACCACGCCCGCCGTCGGCGTCACCGTCGCCGTCGCGGCCGTCGTCGCCGTCGTCCAGCAGCGCCAGTACGTCCCCGACGGTGGTGGTCTCGTCCGCGGCCGTCGGCAGCGACCGCAGCAGCAGTCCGCTCTGCGCGAGCAGGCCGGCGGCCTCCTCCTCGTCGAGCAGGGCCCGGTCGTGGACGCCGGTGAGGACCAGTCCGCCCGTGCTGTCGTGGTGGGCGAGCAGCCCGATGGGCAGGACGGAGCGGGCGGGCACGGTGTCCGGCAGTTCGGCGTGGATGCCGTGGGCGGCGAGCTGCGCCTCCATGCCCTCCAGCGGGTGCGGCGGGTCCTCGAAGACGATGAGGGTGTTGGTGTGGGTGCCGGTGTCCGCGCCGGCCCGGCTCCAGGTCCGCGCCAGGTCGGCGGGCACCCACTCGTAGGCGGCCATGTCGAGGGCCCGGTCGCGCAGGCGCCGCAGCAGCCGCGGCACCGTGTCCGCCGGGTTCACCTCGACGGTCATCGGCAGGGGGTTGCGCAGCGGTCCCGGCATGCGCGCCACGCCGTCGAGCGCGATGCCCCGCCCCGACACGGTCACCGCGAAGGAGACCTGGGCCGGTCCGGTGGCGCCGGAGGCCCGGTAGACGAGCATGGCGCAGACCGCCTGGAGCACGCTGCTCTCGGCGGTGCCCAGGTCGGCCGCCCAGTGCGCGAGGCGGGTGGTCTCCAGGGAGTCCAGGCTCAGCCGGACCCGCCCGACCCCGGTCGGCCCGGCCCGGCCGGCACGGGGCCGGGCGGCCCCGGCTCGTCCCGCACCGCTCCGTCCGGCGGCGGCCGGGCCGCCGTCCGCGGAGCCACCGCCGGCCGGTCGCCCACCTGCCGTGCGACCGCCGGACGGCGCACTGCCGCCCGGGACGCCGTCGCCCGGCTCCTCGCCTCCGCGTGCCCCGGACCGGCCCGCGAACGGCCCCGGCCAGGGCGCCGCCGGCTCGGCCGGCGCCCCGCCCGTCCAGAATCCCCGGGCGGGCTCCAGGTCCTGCGCGGCGGCCCAGGCGGTGTAGTCGCGCAGGTCGGGGCGGCGTTCACCGCCGGGCAGGGTGCCGCCAGCGAGGTAGGCGCGGTAGAACTCGCGCAGCAGCAGGTGCGCGCTCCAGTTGTCCAGCAGCGCCCGGTGGTAGGTGACCACGATCCGTGTGGAGGGGGGCGGCCCCGCCTTCCCGGGACCCGCCGCCTCCCCCGCGGGCTGCTCCGCCTCCGCCAGCGTCAGGCGCAGCGCGCCGGGCCGGCGCAGGTCGAAGCCGCGCAGCCGGTCGCGTTCCAGGAAGGCGGGCCAGTCGTCGGGGTCGGCCCGGCGGGTGATCTCGGGGACGACCCTGTCGTGCACGAGCAGCAGGGGTTCGGCGCCTTCGGTGAAGGCGGTGCGCAGCACCGTCTCGCAGTCGAAGACCGACTGCCAGGAGGCGGTGAAGCGGCCGTGGTCGAGCGGCCCGTGCCAGACCCACACGAGCTGCTCGACATGGCGTCCGGTGCCGGGCCGCGCGTCGCCGCCCCGGTACAGCGCCACCTGCTGCGGAGTGGCCCGGAAGGCGGGCAGCAGCGGGGCGGCGGGCGCGGCGGCCAGTTCCTGGAGCAGTTCCCGCACCAGCGCCACGAGCGCGGCCGCGGAGGGGCCGGCGGTGCCGTCCGCCCGGTCGAGCCCGATGTGCAGCCTGCGGTCCCGGACGTAGGCCCGTGCCTCGACACGGTACGCGGCCCGCTCCGGCGCGCCCCCGGGCAGTGTCCCCCCGGACAGCAGGTCCCCGCCCGGGGTCCCGTCCGGCGGGGACGTACCGGGCAGCGGTTCACCGGCCGCGGCCCCCGCCGGCACCGGCCCGACCGGCACCGGCCGGGCGTCCCCGGGCAGGGGTCCGCCCGGGTCGCCCAGGGTCAGCCGGACGGACGCGGGCGCCAGATCGCGCAGCGTGCGGCGCAGCGCCGGGTCGGGGCTCCACTCCCGGCACGCCCAGAAGCCCGCCCCGCCCGCGGCGCGCCCGGCGCAGCCGGCCAGTTGCCCCGCGAGGGCGGTCAGCCGGCCGAGGGCGTCGGGGCGGCCGCGGTCCACGGTGACCTGCACCGGGTACGAGCCGGTGAGGCGTCCCGTACGGCGCCGCAGGCCGGGCCGTTCGGCCCGCGGGTCGCCGTACACGTCGAACCCGGCCTCCTCGGACCCCTGCCAGCGGGCCAGGGCCAGCGCGAACACGCCGGTCAGCACCTGCCCGGTGGTCAGCGCGAGCCGCCGGGCCAGTCCGTGGAGGATCCGCTCGGTGACCCCCGCCTCCAGGGCGAAGCCGACGCGCGGGTGGACGGTCCCGTCCGCCCCGCCGTCCGGGGCGGGCGCCACGGACCGGGCCTCGTCCCGCGCGGGCTCCTCCTCGGGGGCCGGCGTGCCGTACGTCTTGCCGCGCCGCTCGGCGACGGCGCTCCAGTGCTGGGCCTCGGCGGCGTCGCGGGCCAGTTCGCGCAGTTCGGCGGCCCAGTCGGCCAGGCCGTCCGGGACGGACCGGTGCCGCTGCCGTACCGGGGGCCTGCGGGTGGCGAGGGCGGTGGTCAGGTCCTCCAGCAGGACGCGCCAGGAGGCGGCGTCCACCGCCAGTTCGTGGGCGATCACGACGAGCCGGTCGGTGCGCGGCACGCCCGGCCGTCGGTCCCTGGCGAGCAGGGCACGTAACTGGATCCCGGCGTACGGGTCGAGCGTGCGGGCGGCCGACTCCACGAGCGCGGCGAAACCGGCCTCGTCCGTGAACGCGCCCTCGGTCAGCGGGTCCCGGGCCTCCGCGGCGGCCGGTTCGCCGGCCCCGGCGGCACGCCGCCCCTCCGACCTCTGCGTGCGCCGTCCGTCCTCGGTCTCCTTCGTGCGTCTGCGGCCGCCGCGTCCCGCGCGCCGGCCGCCGGTCTCGTCGAGGCGGGACCGTAGCTGCGGGTGGGCGGCCACGACGGCGCGCAGCGCCCCCCGCAGCGCGTCCACGTCGACGTCCCCGCCGAGGCCCCGGCCCGCGCCGGAACCGGCACCGCCGCTCCCGGGCCGCATCTCGATGAGCACCGCCTCGTACCGGTGTCCGCCCCGCCACGCGAGGATCGCGTGCTGGGCCGGGGTCAGCACGCAGTCGGTGCCCGCGGCCGGCTCGGTGAGCCGGTCGGCGATCCGGCCCGCGAGGAACGCCGCGGGTGCCCCGTCGGGTGCGCAGACCCGCAGCGTGTGGTGGTCGGGCCCGTGGCGCAGCAGCCGGTGCTGCCAGCCGGTCCGGTCCGGGTGGGCGGCGGCGAGTTCGCCCAGCAGCCGTTCCAGCCCGGCGGCGTCGAGGGGGCCGCGCAGCTCGATGTCCCACGGCGCCTGGTACGGCGGGAGGCCGGGGGCGACCACCGCCGAGACCGGCGCGTGCGGGGAGTGGTGGACCGTCATGACGCCCGTCGGCGCGCGGCCCGCCCGCGTGCGCACCCGTGTACGAGGGCCCGCGCGTGTCCGGCGCCCCGGGCCCGGTGCCCGGGTGCGGTCACCCGGGCAGGGCCGTACTGCCTCTCCCCCATGACGGCCTCCTGACCTGCCTGCCTGCCTGCGTCCACACCGGTCGAGATGCGCACGCTAACGGCAGTGTGCGCCCGGATTCCGTTTCTCCGAGCGGGAATGCACTGGTGCCCGAGTGGAAGACGAGAAGGGTCACAGTGTGCGGACGGCGCTCTGCGCGTGCTGCTTGGCCAGGGCGAGCAGCGCCTGGCTTTCCCGGCCGAGGGTCGTCCGCACATGGCGGCGGGCGTCCTCCAGGCTCGTGCCCGGCCCCAGCACCTCGGCGATGTGCTCCTCGCGCAGGATGACGTTCCGCCGTGAGGTGATGGTGGTGCCGGTCTCGTCGGGAGTGACGGACCATTCGCCGGTGTGGGCCGCGAGGAGCCGGTTCGCGGTCTGCTTGTGGACGATGCGGCCGGCGTGCGGGAAGCAGATCCGCACCGACTCGGTGGTCTCCGAGCTGTTGCCGGTGAGGCGTTCCACGCTCAGCCGCTGCACGCCGGGCGCTTCCTCGGTGAGGCCGACGCGGGCGACGTGCGGCACCACCTCGGGCCAGTCCGCGGCCCGGTACAGGAAGTCGTAGGCGAGTTCGGCGGGGCCCTTGAAACGGATGGTGTTCTCGAAGGTGAGCACCAGGTCGTCCAGGCGGGTCCAGCGCTCGGCGAAGCTCTTCAGCTCGGAGAGCTGCCCGTGGCTGTCCACGCCGCCGACCTGCTCCACCCATTCCGTGTCGGGCATGTCGTCGAGGCCGTAGCGCAGTTCGAGCCGGGTGTCGTGGGGGCCTTCGGGCCGGGCTCGGAACACGCCGCGCACCGAGTCCAGCGGGGACCGGAGCTGCTGCCGGAACTCCAGCCGGCGCTCCACCGGATCCAGGTGCCGCCAGGAGATCCACGACTGCACGTGGCCGCCCATGAGGGACCACATCCGTACGCGTTCACGCACGCCGTCGGATTCCAGGCGCTCCACGTGGACGACCTGGGAGCAGTACAGCGGCAGCTTCCGCGCGTCGGCGAGCACCGCGTAGACCACACCGGCAGGCGCCGACACATGAACGTGACGCGTCGCCCTGTCGACACGATCACCAGACATATGAACACCTCTCTTTGCACACCGCGCCGACCGGTCCGGGTGACGGCCCGGCCGGCGGAATGAGAAACCCGGCTCCGGTGGGGGGAGCGCGGATTCAGCCCACGGGCTCGAGCTCCTGGACGAGTCGGCGGGTGACGCGGCAGGCCCGGCCCAGCAGACGGGGCAGTTCACGGCCGTCGCGTACGAAGAAATGCCGTCCGGGGACGGTGCGCGTCCGGACGGGCCCGGTGGTCCACCGGCTCCATCCGTCGGCCCCCCAGGGCGGGGCCAGCCGGTTGTCCTGCGAGGAGACGACGAGCACCGGGGTGGTGAGGGGACCGGCCGGGGAGGGCCTGCGGGCCGCTTCGTGCAGGTCCTGGGCGAGTTCCAGGTCCGCGCGCAGCACCGGGAGCATGGCCCGCAGGAAGATCCCCTCGTCGCTGTCGGCCGGTACGGCGCCCCTGCCGCTGAGGACGTGCAGCAGCTCGGCGTCGGTGGCGCTGCGGGCGTCGGGCAGTTCGGCGGGCAGGTGCGGCGCCGACCACGCCCCGACGGCGAGCAGTGCCGGTCCCGGCAGGCCCGCCCGGTGCAGGGCCCGGGTCACGGTGAGCGCAACCATCGCCCCGAGCCCGTGCCCGTACAGGACGTACGGGCCGGGCTGCGGCCGGCTGAACCGGGGCAGCACGTCGGCGAGCAGCGCCTCGTAGGTGGTCACCCTGGGCTCGTCGCGTCGCGCGCCGCTGCCCGGCAGGGGCACCGGGACGGGCTCCACTCCGGGTCCGACGCGGTCCGCCCAGCCGTCGAAGACGCAGACGCCGTCACCGGAGTGCGCGAAGCAGTACAGCCGTACGGGCCGGTCGTCCGGCATGGCATCCTCCCTCTCCGTCCGCCCTGGTGACACGGGTGGGCTTCGAGGATGACCAAGGATCCTGGAGCCGCACTCAAGGCAGAGCCGAATCGGCGTCGGCGCCGTTGGCCGGGTGGGCCCGGTGCGGACCACGCGGCCGCGT
>DASTDN010000034.1:0-14170 GCA_035710365.1 Streptomyces sp.
CCCTGCAGAAGCGGGGCCTGCGTTTCGTCGGCCCGACGACGGCGTACGCGCTCATGCAGGCGTGCGGCCTGGTCGACGACCACCTGGAGACGTGCGTGGCGCGCGGGCGGTGAGGCCGGGCGAGGTCACCGGCCCAGGTAGACCGGCTTCTCCTTCTTCACGAAGGCCTGCACGGCGATCGTGTGGTCCTCGGAGGCGCCCGCCCGCACCTGGAGCTCCTCCTCCTTCTCCAGCGTCTCCCGCAGCGAGTGCCCGAGCCCGTACGCCACCGACTCCTTGAGCGACGCGTACGACAGCGTCGGTCCGGCGGCCAGCGCGCGGGCGGTCTTCTCCGCCTCGGCGCGCAGCTCGGCGGCCGGCACCACCCGGCTCGCGATCCCCAGCTCGTACGCCTCCCGCGCGCCGATGTTCCGCGGGAACAGCAACAGGTCCGCGGCCCGGCCGGGGCCGACGACACGCGGCAGCGTCCAGGAGATGCCGGAGTCGGCGGTGAGCGCCACCCCGGCGAAGGACGTGTTGAAGCTCGCGGTGTCCGCGACGAGCCGGTAGTCCGCGGCGAGCGCGAAGCCGAAGCCCGCCCCGGCCGCCACGCCGTTGACCGCCGCCACCACCGGCTTGGGCGCCTCGGCCAGCGCCCGCGTGATCGGGTTGTAGTGCTCGCGCACCGTGCTCATGGTCTGGCCCGAGCCGGACTCCCGGTCGGCGGCGAGCAGCCCGATGTGCTCCTTGAGGTCCTGCCCGACGCAGAACGCGCGGTCCCCGGCGGCCGTCAGCAGCACCGCCCGTACGGCGTCGTCGGACGCGGCGGACCTCGCCGCCTCGCGCAGGGCGACCTTCGTGTCGACGTTCAGCGCGTTCATCGCCTCGGGGCGGTTCAGCGTGATCGTCGCGAGCCCGTCGCTCACCTCGTAGAGCACGGTGTCGGCCATGGCGTATCCCCTCCGTGTGGCGGTTGTCTGCAGGACAGCATGGCCGACATCACCGACCGCGGAACCGGCCGGCCGTGTGACCTGCGTCTAACAATTCCGGGCCGTTTCCGTTCGGTGGAAGTGTGTGCGGGCGCGGAGTATCGCAGCCACGGCCCCGAATTGAGTGGTTTTGCTCGCGTGCGTTGCCCAAGCGATGCCGACCGCTGTTGGTCATCGGGTCCTGGCATGCGGGATAATGGCTGGGAAGCAATGTGTTCGATGCCGGTGTCGCGCGCGTGCCCGTTCCGGACCGTGCGTGCCCTTCAGGGGGCCGTCGGCTTTGACGATGAGCTGGTTTCAGGAAGGGGAACGAGCATGGCGGCCATGAAGCCGCGGACGGGTGACGGCCCGCTCGAGGTGACCAAGGAGGGGCGGGGCATCGTCATGCGCGTTCCGCTCGAAGGCGGCGGTCGGCTCGTCGTCGAGCTGACCCCGGATGAGGCCGACGCGCTCGGCGACGCTCTCAAGAAGGTCGTCGGCTGACGCGCACGCGACCCATACCCTTTCAGCGGCCCCGGCATCGCAGGCGATGCCGGGGCCGCTGATTTCCCGGGCCGCCGCGGCCATGTCCGGCACGGGCAGGGGACGCGCGGGCGGCGGCCGGCTTCCTCAGGGCTTGATCGCGCACAGCAGGCCGTCGCCCACCGGCAGCACCGTCGGCACCAGCTCCTGGCTCTCGCGCACCGCGCGCAGCAACTCGCGCACCCGCAGCACCTCGGTCGGCTGCGGCCCCGAGTCCAAGGTGCGGCCACCGGCGAACACGCCCTCGAAAACGACCAGCCCGCCGGGCCGCAGAAGCCGCAACGATTCAGCGAGGTAGTCGAGATACTCGAGCCGGTCGCCGTCGCAGAACACCAGGTCGTACCCGGCGTCGGCGAGGCGCGGCAGGACGTCGAGGGCCCCGCCCGGGATGAAGCGGGCCCGGTTGCCGGCGAAGCCAGCGGCCCGGAACGCCTGGCGGGCGAACTGCTGGTGCTCCGGTTCGGGGTCGACCGTGGTCAGGACGCCGTCCGTCCGCATGCCGTGCAGCAGGTGGATCCCGGAGACCCCGCAGCCCGTCCCGATCTCGGCGACCGCCTTCGCGTCCACGGTGGCGGCGAGCAGCCGCAGCGCGGAGCCCGTGCCGGGCGACACCGAGCGCAGCCCCGCGTCCCGCGCCCGCTCACGGGCCCAGCGCAGCGCGTCGTCCTCGGCGACATAGGCGTCGGCGAACGTCCAGCTCGTCAGCCGGTTGCCGCTAATGGCCCTCTCCTGTCCCCGTGGATTGCCTGGCGTGACTGTATCCGTTGCCGCCGGGAACCCGCAGATGGGACCGGGCGTTAAGAGAAGTGAGCGAACGACGACAGCCATGACGGGGGGTGGCGGATGGGCCCGGGTGCCGAGCAAGTGATGACGCAGCCGTACGAGCCGTGCCAGCCTCCGGCAATCTCTCGTAAAACCGCTTATCCGGAGCTAACGGGCGAGGTGGTTATGGTAGGGGCTCCACTGGACACCACCAGAGCCGACAGGGGAGGTGCGGCTGCGCCCGGACATCGAGCGGGAGCGCTGCGGCGCCTCCTCGGATCGGCGGGCAGGCCGAAATCCGTGAACGACACCGCTGCTGACCACGGCCACGCCGACGGCCACCCGCAGACCGCGACGTTCTCCACCGACGCGGACGGGTCGGCGTGGACTCCGCCCAGCTGGGAGGAGATCGTCAGCACGCACAGCGGCCGCGTCTACCGCCTCGCCTACCGCCTCACCGGCAACCAGCACGACGCCGAGGACCTCACGCAGGAAGTCTTCGTCCGCGTCTTCCGTTCCCTGTCGACGTACACGCCGGGGACCTTCGAGGGCTGGCTGCACCGCATCACCACCAACCTCTTCCTGGACATGGTCCGCCGCAAGCAGCGCATCCGTTTCGACGCGCTCGGCGAGGACGCGGCCGAGCGGCTCGCCAGCCGGGAACCCACCCCGCAGCAGCTCTTCAACGACGTCCACTTCGACGCGGACGTCCAGCAGGCCCTCGACACGCTCGCCCCCGAGTTCCGCGCCGCGGTGGTGCTGTGCGACATCGAGGGCCTGTCGTACGAGGAGATCGCCGCGACCCTCGGCGTCAAGCTCGGCACGGTCCGCTCCCGGATCCACCGCGGGCGCTCCCAGTTGCGCAAGGCCCTCGCCCACCGCTCCCCGGAGGCTCGGGCCGAGCGCCGCTCCTTCATGGCCCGTGTACCGGCACTGGGAGGAGGGGGCGCGAGCGCGTGAGCGGGTCACGTCCGAAACCTGCCGAGGGACACCTCGCAGAGCAGCATCTGGGAGACCGACTCGCGGCCCTCGTGGACGGCGAGCTCGGTCATGACGCGCGCGAGCGCGTACTGGCGCACGTCGCCACCTGCCCGAAGTGCAAGGCGGAGGTGGACGAGCAGCGCCGGCTGAAGAACGTCTTCGCGGAGGCGGCCCCCCCGCCGCCCTCCGAGAGCCTGCTGGCGCGTCTGCAGGGGCTGCCCGGTGGCGGCGCGGACGGCGGGCCGCCGCGGTTCGCCGACGGCGTCTTCGGCGGGCTGCCCGCCCGGCTCGGCACGTCCGGGGTTCTCGGCGGGAAGCGGGACGACCGTTTCGCGTTCGACTACGCGCCCGCGCCCGTCGGGCCGCACACCTCGGTGCTGCCGCCCTCCTCGGGCCGCGGCTTCCGCATGCACGACGTGGGCCGGCCGGACTCCGACCGGCCGGGCGGGCGCGGGCTGCGGTTCGCGTTCGTCGCCGCCGGGGCGGTGTCCCTGGCCGCGGTCGCGCTCGGCGGCGTCACCACCGGCACGACGGCCGACACCGCCGGCCCACGCGCCGGTTCCGGCAGCAACGCCACACCGCTGCGCACCCAGGGCACGGCGGCCCCCGCCACGTCGGACGCCCAGCGCCGCCGCACCTCCGGCCCGGTGTCGGCCCAGGGCGGCCAGCAGGCGCTCGGCGAGACCTTCGCCGCGCCGACCGAGGTGTCCGCGCCGCTGCTGCCCGGCCTGCCGTCCCCGGCCACGGCCCGGCAGCACATCCCCCCGCTGACCATGCCCGGGCAGGCGGGCACGGCTGCCGTCTCCCCGCTGATACACCCGCTCTCCGCCACGCCGCCGGTCTCCCTGACCTCGTGGCCCGCGCACCCCGGGCTGCTCGCCGCGCCCGCGCCCGTCCCCGCGGCGACCTCGGGCCCCTCGACGCCGCCGAGCCCGTCCTCCCGCTACCTGCCGTAGGAGCGGGGCGGACTGCGTCGGCCGGGGCCGGGGCCGCGGCGAGTCGAGCGCCCGGTCGCCCGGTGCCCCGGCCCCTGCACGCCCGTCGGGGAACCTGATTGAATCCGGGGTGGGCCGCGCCTCGCCATGGTGCCGGGTGCGGAGTCGACGAACTGCGGCCACCGCCGACGAGCCGTGCCGTGGCCGGCATGGGGAGAGCATGGACGAGGGGAAGCCCGCACAGGGCCCTGCAGGGCAGCCCGAGGCACGGGGGAGCGCCGCGCCGGGACAGCTGGAGAAGGCGGAAGCGCCGGAGAAGGCCGGACCGGCGACGCCGGGGACGGACGGCTCCGCGGCCGGCCCCGCCACGGGCGGCGACGCCGCCGGTACCTCCGGTGGCGCCGGCACCGCGGCGCCCGGGACGGACCGCCGCCCCGGGCCCGAGCCGGATGCCGACGGCGACTACGAGCTGGAGCGCCCGGCGGTGGCCACGGCCGGGACCGCCTCCCCGGGGGCCGAGGAGGCGGAACGGCCCGGAGGGCCCGGGGGCGAGCACGAGACCCGGACGACCGGAGCGGCCGGGACGGGGGAGGACGGCGGCTCCCCGACCCCCGGTGCCGCCGACGTGGCTCCCGGGGCCGACGAGGTCCCGAGGGCCGAGACGGCTCCGGTCACGGACGTCGGCCAGGGTGCCCATGTCGGCCGGGGTGCCGATGCGGGTGAGGGGCTGGGAACCGGCGTGGCCCCGGGTGCCGATGCCGGTCGGGTGGCCGATGCGGCGCGAGGCGTCGAAGGGACTGCGGGTGCCGGTAGGGCGCGGGGCGCCGACGGCACTGGGAGTGCCGACATGATGGGGGGCGCCGATGCCGACCGGGGCGCTGACGCGGCCCCGGTCGGCGCTGCCGCGTCCGGGGGGCCCGGGGCCGAGCGGCCCAGGCCCCTCCACGACCCGGACCCCTACAGCACCCCGCCGTACGGTGAGCCGGGGCCCTGGGCGCCCGCGCCGCCCGTACAGCACCCGGCGACGACGCCGGCGCACGGAACGGCTGTGGTGGCGCCGCCGGGCGCGTCCGTCCCGCCGCCCGCCCGGCACATCCCGCCGGTTCCCGCCCCGGCGCCCGCAGCCGTGCCCCCGCCCGCACCCGTGCCCCCGTCCGCGCCGGGCGCGGCCGTACCTGCGCCCGACGCGGCCGTACCTCCGTCCCAGGCCGACCCCGCCGTTCCCGGTCAAGCTCCCGCCCCCGCTGACGCCGCCGGGGCCGACCCCTGGCGGCGTTACGACCCCTGGGCCGTTTCCGCCGCCGGGGCGCTGCAGCAGAACGGTGCCGCCGTGCCGAGCCGTGAGCAGCGGCGCAGGCGCGGGCGCAGAGTGGTGATCGGTGGTGTTCTGCTGGTCGCGCTCGTGTCCGGCGGTGTCGGCGGTGCCGTGGGCGTGTATCTGGAACGCAACGGCGGGGTGGGCGGCGTCGAGCTGCCGCAGGCAGGGGAGGAGGCGTCCGGCAGGTCGCCCGACAGTGTGGCCGGGATCGCCGCCCGCGCCCTGCCCGGCGTCGTCACCCTGCACGTCAGCGGCGACGACGCGCAGGGCACCGGCACCGGCTTCGTCCTCGACGACCGCGGCCACATCCTCACCAACAACCACGTCGTCGAGCCCGCCGGGTCCGACGGCGAGATCACGGTGACGTTCAACAGCGGCGACACCGCGCGTGGCAAGGTCGTGGGCCGGGACAGCGGATACGACCTCGCCGTGGTGCGGGTGAGCGGCGTGAAGGGCCTCACCCCGATGCCCCTCGGCAACTCGGACAACGTGCGCGTCGGCGACCCCGTCGTCGCCATCGGCGCGCCCTTCGACCTGGCCGGCACGGTCACCTCGGGCATCATCAGCGCCAAGCAGCGGCCCATCACGGCGGGCGGCGACAAGGGCGACGGCAGCGACGTCTCGTACGTGGACGCCCTGCAGACCGACGCGCCCATCAACCCCGGCAACTCCGGCGGCCCGCTGCTGGACGCGCGGGGCCGGGTCATCGGCATCAACTCCGCCATCCGCTCCGCCGGCAGCGGCGCCGACACCGAGGGCGGCCAGGCCGGCTCCATAGGCCTCGGCTTCGCCATCCCGATCAACCAGGGCAAACGCGTCGCCGAGGACCTGATCAACACGGGCCGGGCCGCCCACCCCGTCATCGGCATCACCCTCGACATGAACTACAGCGGCGACGGCGCGCGCGTGGGCACCAAGGGCAACGACGGCGGACCGGCGGTCAACCCGGGTGGTCCCGGCGCCAAGGCCGGGATCAAGGCCGGTGACGTCATCACCGAGGTCGACGGACAGCGCGTCCACTCCGGCGAGGAACTGATCATCAAGACCCGCGCGCACCGCCCCGGCGACCGCCTCGAACTGACTCTGCGGCGCGGCGGCGAGGAGCGGACGCTCTCCCTCGTCCTCGGCTCGTCCCGGGGCGACTGAGCCGGCACCGGCGGGAAGGGGCGAGCGGGCGGACCGGCCACGGCGGCCGGTACTCGCCCGTGCGCGCGGGGTCCGGCCGGGCCCCGCGCTCCGTTCCGGCCGTCGCGCAACCGGGATCGTTCAGGCGAACACCGCGGAAACCGAGTGCGTACACGCACCCGGACGTCACGGGACGGTACCGGTGGGGCGGGATCGGCGGGTACCGTGGATCCGGCCCGGACCACGGAAGACCCGCACCGACCACCGAGGGCCGAGGACCGAGGGCCGAGGACATCGCAAGGAGCTTCAGGTGTTCAATGACATAGGACCGCTCGAGCTGGTGACGATCGTCGTCCTCGCCGTGCTCGTCTTCGGTCCGGACAAGCTCCCGAAGGTCATACAGGACGTCATGCGGACGGTGCGGAAGGTCCGGGAGTTCTCGGAGAGCGCCAAGCACGACATCCGGCAGGAGCTGGGCCCCGAGTTCAAGGACTTCGAGTTCGAGGACCTCAACCCCAAGACGTTCATCCGCAAGCAGTTGGACAACGACGACCTGGGCATCAAGGAGCTCCGCAGCACCTTCGACCTGAAGAAGGAGATGGCCGACGTCGCGGACGTCGTCCATGGCCGCGACACGGACTCCTCCCCGGGCACGTCGTCGGGCGGACGCGTCGACATGGCCAAGAAGCCCGGGGAACCGCTGCGCGACGAACGCCCGCCCTTCGACGCGGACGCCACCTGACCCGCACGGCGGCCGTCGAGCGTACGGCCGCCGTCCGGTCCGTACGGCCCCCGTCTGGGCCACGCCGGGCCCTCTCCCGGCCGCGCGCCGGGCATCGTCGCAGCCGTACGGCTGCGCCTGAGCCGTGCGGTCCGGGCCGCACCGCCGCCGCGTGACCGCACGGCCGCCGCCGGTCCGTCCGGCGGACGGCCCCGGCTGGTCCGTACGGCGGACGGCGTCACCCCTGCGTACGTGACGCGTCTCATACGTGTTTTCCGCGTATCACCGTGCGCACGCCTTCCGTTCAGCCCTTTCGCACCGTGTGCCCGGCGCGCGGGCGTCGCGTGCAGGACTCGCGCGCCGGGCGTTTTCCCAGCAGTGTCCATGGGTGTGGATATGCTGCCGAGTTGTTGTGCGGACCGGACGAGTACGCCCGAAGGGGGGCGGGCCGGCCGGTCCGAACGAGAAGCGAGGAGGCGTCCGGCACATGGAGACGACGAGTAGGGGAGTCGCGCAGGCGCCTGCCGCGGGGGACGGCCGGCAGGCCGCCTCCGCCCGGCGCACGGTCGACGACTACCTGCGCGCGCCCTTCCCGTGGTACGGCCTCGACGAGGCCTTCACCGGGCGGCGCTGGCTGATGCAGGTCGGTTCCGCCGCCGACGGCGCGGTGGAGCACGGTTCGATCGGGCACGGCGACGAACCCTCGGTGCGCAACGAGAACACGGCCGACCAGGACAGCAAGGAGAAGTTCGCGGTGGTCGTGACCATCGCCGCCAACCCCGTGCGGCGCAGCGCCGACGGCACGGGCGTCCTGGAGGCCACCTCGGTGTCCTCGGCGGCCTGGCTCGCGGGCGTCGGGCTGCTCACCTGCACCTGGCCCGGCCAGGTGGACCACACCCTGCGCAACGACTGGCTGGACCAGCAGACCGAGACGGCGTGGGCCCTCGCGGACGACCTGGCGGGGCCCGAGTGGTCGACGCTGACCCTGCCCGTGGACGGGGTGCCCACCCGGTTCCACTACCGCGAGTCCGAGTTCGGCTGGGTGCTGGCGGGCTCCACCGCGGCGGGGGTGCATCTCGGGGCGTACGGGCGCGGCATGAGCGCGTACGGGCTCGGGTTCGCGGCGGTCAAGGACGTCGCGCTGTACGCCTGACGCGGCGGCGGTGACGCGGAGGAACAGAGCGGACGGACAGGAGGGGCGCGCCGCGGCCTGCGGAGCGCCCCTCCTGCCCGGACCACGGGCTCCGGGCCCCGGACCGGGGCAGGCCGTACGCCCCCGGCCCGGAGCCGGGGTCGAACGGCCCTTCCGGGAACCGGGTGCCTAGAACTTGTTCCTCGGTGTGATCCCCAGCGACAGGCCCGACAGGCCGCGCTGGCGCCCGCCCAGCTTCCCGGCGATCGAGCGCAGGGCCGCGCCCGCCGGGGAGTCCGGGTCGCTCAGGACCACGGGCCTGCCCTCGTCGCCGCCCTCGCGGAGACGGACGTCGATCGGGATGCTGCCGAGGACCGGGACGGTCGTACCGGTGGTGCGGGACAGGCCGTCGGCGACGACCTGGCCGCCGCCCGTGCCGAACACGTCGACCATCTCGTCGCAGTGCGGGCAGGGCAGCCCGGACATGTTCTCGACCACGCCGACGATCTTCTGGTGGGTCTGCACGGCGATGGAACCGGCCCGCTCCGCGACCTCGGCCGCCGCCTGCTGGGGCGTCGTCACCACGAGGATCTCGGCGTTCGGGACCAACTGGGCCACGGAGATGGCGATGTCGCCCGTGCCGGGCGGCAGGTCGAGCAGCAGGACGTCCAGGTCGCCCCAGTAGACGTCCGCCAGGAACTGCTGGAGCGCGCGGTGCAGCATCGGGCCCCGCCACACGACCGGCGCGTTGCCCGGAGTGAACATGCCGATCGAGATGACCTTCACGCCGTTCGCGGACGGCGGCATGATCATGTTCTCGACCTGGGTGGGACGGCCGTCGGCGCCCAGCATGCGGGGCACGCTGTGGCCGTAGATGTCGGCGTCGACCACGCCGACCTTCAGGCCGTCGGCCGCCATCGCCGCCGCCAGGTTCACCGTGACCGACGACTTGCCGACGCCGCCCTTGCCGGACGCGACCGCGTACACCCGGGTCAGGCTGCCCGGCTTGGCGAAGGGCACCTCCCGCTCGGTCTGGCCGCCGCGCAGCGCGCTCGCCAGCTCCTTGCGCTGCTCGTCGCTCATGACGTCGAGCGTGACGTCTACGCGGGTGACGCCCTCGACCCGCGACACCGCCTCGGTCACCCGCTCGGTGATCGTCTCCCGCATGGGGCAGCCGGAGATGGTCAGGTACACGGTGACCGCGACCGCCCCGTCCGCGCCGATCTCCACCGACTTGACCATCCCCAGCTCCGTGATGGGCCGGTGGATCTCGGGGTCGTTCACCGTCGCCAGTGCCTCGCGCACCGCGTCTTCCGTAGCCATAGGGACGATGGTACGGCGCCCGGCACCCGGCCTGGAAAGCCCTGTCACCCGTCGTCCATGTCACGCCGCCGTGGGTGATCCGTCGGGAATACACCCCGTTCGGGCCTACTGTGGTCACTCGTGCCGCCGCCGGGGCCACTTCCGCCGCTGCCGCCGTCGCCACCGCGGTGGCCCCGCTCGTGGTGGCCGTCGCCCGGCTCCTCCAGCCCCTTCAGCACGTCCTGGAGCTCGGAGCGGATCCAGTCGCGGGTCGCGACCTCGCCGAGGCCCGTGCGCAGCGCGGCGATCTCGCGGGTCAGGTACTCGGTGTCGGCGATGGAGCGCTCGTTCTGCTTGCGGTCCTGCTCCAGGTTGACCCGGTCGCGGTCGTCCTGCCGGTTCTGCGCGAGCAGGATCAGCGGGGCCGCGTACGAGGCCTGCAGCGACAGCATCAGCGTCAGGAAGATGAACGGGTACTGGTCGAAGCGCAGCCCGCGCGGCGCGGCCACGTTCCACACCACCCACAGGATGATGACGACCGTCATCCAGACGATGAACCGTCCCGTGCCCAGGAACCGGGCGATGCGCTCCGACAGCCGCCCGAAGGCGTCCGGGTCCCATTCGGGCAGCAGCCGGCGGCGCGGCGGGCGCGGCTGGTCCAGGCGTGCCCGCGGCCGGCCCGCGGCGGTGGCCCCGACGGGCGTGCGCTCGCGGACGCCCGTCGGCTCAGGAGGCATCCGCACCGGGCTCCTCCTCGTCGTCGAGGTGGTACTCCGTCTCGCGCCAGTCGTCCGGCAGCATGTGGTCCAGCACGTCGTCCACGGTCACCGCGCCCAGCAGGGCCCCCGCCTCGTCCACGACGGGCGCCGCGACCATGTCGTACGCGGCGAAGAACCCGGCGACGACCGGCAGGGCGGCGTCCGGGGCCAGCGGCTGGAGGTCGTCGTCGATGATCGAGCCGACCAGCGTGTAGGGCGGGTCGCGCAACAGCCGCTGGAAGTGCACGGTGCCCAGGTACTTGCCGGTCGGGGTCTCGTCGGGCGGCCGGCACACGTACACCTGGGCGGCCAGCGCCGGCGACAGGTCGGCGTTGCGGACCCGGGCGAGGGCGTCCGCGACGGTGGCGTCCGGGCGCAGCACGATCGGCTCGGTCGTCATCAGACCGCCCGCCGTGCGCTCCTCGTACGACATCAGGCGGCGCATGTCGGCCGCGTCGCCGGGCTGCATCAGGCTCAGCAGCCGCTCCTGCTCGTCGACGGGCAGTTCGCCGAGCAGGTCGGCGGCGTCGTCGGGGTCCATGGCCTCCAGGACGTCGGCGGCGCGTTCCTCCTTGAGCTTGCCGAGGATCTCGATCTGGTCGTCCTCCGGCAGTTCCTCCAGGACGTCGGCGAGCCGGTCGTCGTCGAGGGCTGCGGCGACCTCGGCGCGCCGCTTGGGGGAGAGGTGGTGCAGCACGTTCGCGAGGTCGGCGGGCCGCAACTGCTCGAACGTGGCGAGCAGGCTCTCGGCGCCCTGCCCCTGCTCCTCCAGGGTGAATCCGGTGACGGCGGTCCATTCCACGGTCAGGGTCTCGCCCCGGCCGCGCCGGAACGCGCCCGCCTTCTTGCCCCGGCGGACGAAGACCCGGTCGATCTCCCACTCCCGCCGGGCCGGGAGCTGCTGCACCGACAGGTCGAGGACGGTGACCTCCTCGCCGGTCTCCACGAGCGTGACGCGCCGGTCGAGGAGTTCCCCGAAGACGAGGCGTTCGGTGGGCCGCTGCTCGAAGCGCCGGACGTTGAGCACGCCGGTGGTGATGACCTGGCCGGACTGGACGCCGGTCACCCGCGTCATGGGCAGGAAGATGCGGCGGCGCGTGGCGAGTTCGACGACCAGGCCGAGCAGCCTCGGGGGCCGCCGTCCGACGCGCAGGATGACGACCAGGTCGCGCACGCGGCCCACCTGGTCGCCGCTCGGGTCGAACACGGCGATCCCGGCGAGGTGCGACACGAAGATCCGGGGCGCGCCGACTGCCATGGGCCGCGCCCTCCTCTCCCGGCGGCGCCCGGTCCGGGCCGCCCGGTGCGCCGCTGCGTGCGGCACCCCGTCCGCACCGCCGCGAAATGCGCGGTCCGTTCCGGTTGCCCGAAGTGCCCGCCCGGTGGGGTTCAGGGTAGCCCGTACCGTTCGGGTACGCCCTGGTGAGCGGTCCGGACGGACTGGCCGCCCCGGCCGCGCACGGCCCCGGTACCCTGCGGTACGCCGTGCCGCCCGGCCCCCCTCGCACCGTCCGGCGGCCCGGCCGGTTCCGTCAGCTCCGCCAGAAAGGCAGCCCCACCTGTGACTGCGATCCCCCAGAGCCGTAACCGCCGGGCCGCCCTGGTGGCCGCGATGTGCGCGCTGCTCGTCACGGGGACGGCGCTGACCGGCTGCGGGGAGGAGGACCCGGACGAGGGGACCAACGGGGTCGGCAGACTCCCGGCCGCCAAGATCCAGGCCAAGACCCGCAAGGCGGCCCAGTCCGCCGAGGCGGTACGCCTGCACGGCACCGTGGTCACCAGCGGACGCACCTACAAGCTGGACATGCGTCTGAAGTCCGGCGGCGGGACCGGCGCGGTCACCGCCAAGGGCATGAACTTCCAGCTCATGCGCAACGGCAGGGAGCTGTTCCTGAAGGCCGACGCCGGTTTCTGGAGCCACGCCGCGGGCGACGGCGACGCGGACGCCGCCGCGGCCGGGAAACTCAGCGGCAAGTACGTGAAGGTGCCCCAGGGCGACCCCTCGTACAAGAAGTTCAGCGGCTTCACTGACATCGACCTGCTGCTGGACGGCCTGCTGACGCTGCACGGCGAACTGGCCACGGACGGGCACCACGAGCAGGCCGGGGTGCCGGTCATCCGCATCACCGGCGACCAGGGCTCGGGCGGCACCCTGGACGTCTCCCTGGAGGGCACCCCGTATCCGCTGCGCCTGGTCAGGGCGGGCAGCGCGGGCACCCTGTCCTTCTCGGAGTGGGGCGAGGACTTCGCTCTCAAGGAACCGGCGCGGGACGAGATCGTGGACTACGGCAGGCAGTTGCCGACCTCGTAGCCGCGGACGCCGCCCGCGGCGGGAGCACTACCTGCGCCGACGGCGCTTCAGCAGCAGCCGGGGCAGCCCGGCGGGGACCGGCTCGCGGGTCGTGGCGGGGGTCGGCAGCGGAGCCTCGGCCAGCGAACCGTCCGGCAGCGGCGCCGTACGCCCCGTCGGCTCCAGGCGCACCACACGGCACTCGCGGGCCCAGCGCCCGGGCATGGCCTCGCCGTCGGGGGCGTTCAGCCGCTTGCCCTTGAGCTGGGCCACCGCCTCCCGCCACGCGTCGGAACCGGGCGGCAGCTCGGCGACCCGGGCCGACCAGGAGACGAGCCGGCCCCCCTTGTCCTTGCTGCGCACCGTCACCTCGGCCGGGGCGCCGTCGGTCAGCCCGGCCAGCGGCTGCTCCCCGGGGCCGTCGCCGACGAGGCAGGCCGCGCCCTCGTGCCACACGTGCCACAGCGCGCGGGCCGGGAGGCCGGGCGCGGTCACCCACACGAGGCCGGACTTCTTGGTGGCTTCCTCGACGAGGGCCCGGTCGAGCAGGGCCCGGTCGGGCCGGTCACTGGTCATGCGCCCAGCCTATCCAGCGCGGCACGGGGACCCTCGGACCGGCGCCCGCCCGGGGCGCCCGCTCAGAGCCAGCCGTTGCGCTTCAGCGTGCGGTGGATGCCCAGACAGATGACCACCGTGAACCCGAGGACCATCGGGTAGCCGAACCGCCAGTGGGTCTCCGGCATGTGGTCGAAGTTCATCCCGTACACCCCGCACACCATCGTCGGTACGGCGATGATCGCCGCCCACGAGGTGATCTTGCGCATGTCCTCGTTCTGCGCCACGGACGCCTGGGCGAGATTGGCCTGCAGGATGGAGTTCAGCAGTTCGTCGAAGCCGATGACCTGCTCCTGCACCCGCGCGAGGTGGTCGGCGACGTCCCGGAAGTACTTCTGGATGTCGGGGTCGACCAGCCGCATCGGCCGCTCGCTCAGCAACTGCATGGGCCGCATCAGGGGCGACACGGCCCGCTTGAACTCCAGCACCTCGCGCTTGAGCTGGTAGATGCGCCCGGCGTCGGTGCCGCGCGGGCTGCCCTTGCGGCCCGGCGAGAACACCTCGGTCTCGACCTCGTCGATGTCGTCCTGCACCGCGTCGGCGACGGCGATGTAGCCGTCCACGACGTGGTCGGCGATGGCGTGCAGCACCGCCGAGGGGCCCTTGGCGAGCAGCTCCGGGTCGTCCTGGAGCCGGTGCCGCAGCGCCCGCAGCGAGCCCTGCCCGCCGTGCCGGACGGTGATGAAGAAGTCCCGGCCGGTGAAGCACATCACCTCGCCGGTCTCCACGACCTCGCTGTTG
>DASTDN010000035.1:0-3236 GCA_035710365.1 Streptomyces sp.
TCGGCGGCCCAGTTGGCGAAGTCGTAGACCTCGTGGAGCGGATCGCGGGCCGGGTGGCGCTCGGCGAGCCGGGCGACCATCAGGTGGTGGGCGTGGTGGTGGTCGGGGTAGCGGGCGCGGACGTGCTCGAAGGCGCGGACCACGTGCCGGTCCTCGCCCACGGCGCGTTCCAGCATGAGCAGGCCGAGCCAGGGCGTGGGGTCGGCGGGCGCGAGCTCGGCGGCCTTCTGGCAGGCCTCCCGGGCGCGGGGCGGCTTCTGCTTGCCGAGCAGCGCGCGGCGGACCTCGGCGAGGGCGAGCAGGACGGCGGCGTCCACGGAGTCGGGTTCCGCGAGCAGCCATTCGCGGGCCCAGGGGCCGCAGTAGCGTTCGCGGGCGAGGACCGTGACGCGGTGGCCGCGTCGGTCCCAGTCCTCGCCGGTGCGTACGAGCAGGCTCCGGGCGGACTGCCAGCGGCCCTGGGCCAGATCGGCCCGCGCGGCGATGAGTTCGGCGTCGTCGAGGGCCTCGTCGAAGGACTGCGCGGCGCGCTTGCGGCCGCGGCCCAGGAGAGGCGGGGGTGGGGACACCGCGGGTACTTCCTCACGCGACGCGGCGGGCGCGTCGGTTTATCGGTTTGCCAACTGATCACCGACAGCAAACCGGCCACCCCGACCCGGAGTCAAGGGTTGTCCTTCGCTTACACGGATCAACTCCTGGTGAACTGGGGCTTTCTGCACTGACTGGGCGGTACGTGACGGCTGTACGACCCGCCTTTGCGCTCCGGAAGGACACCTTCGGGCCACCTGACCGGCGGGCCTGGACCCTTGCGGGACCGGCGGCCGGAGGGGGACGCGGCCCGGGGCTGCGAAACAGGCGGGCGGCGGGCGGTGGCCGGAAGACGCCGGTGCGGAAGACGCCGGGGCCGGGGACAGTTCGCCGGGGGCGGGGATGCCGGCGCGGGGAATGTCCTCGCAGGGGACACCGGCGCAGGAGGACGGACGGGCCCCGATGCCGGGCGCGGGCTGCTTGGATGGCGGTATGAGCGCCGCTGACGAGATCCTCGACGTCGTCGACGAGTACGACCGGGTCGTGGGCACCGCGCCCCGCGGCGAGGTCTACGCCCGCAACCTCCCCCACCGCTGTGTGTTCATCGAGGCCAGGGACGCCGGGGGCCGCCTGTTCGTGCACCGCCGCACCGCGTCCAAGCTCGCCTTCCCCTCCCTGTACGACATGTTCGTCGGGGGCGTGGTCGGCGCGGGCGAGGGCTACGACGAGGCAGCGCTGCGGGAGGCGGAGGAGGAGCTGGGGGTGTCGGGGCTGCCCCGGCCCGAGTTCCTGTTCAAGTTCCTCTACGACGACGGGGCGGGCGGGCGCTGGTGGTCCGCGGTGTACGAGGTCCGCTGCGCGCTGCCGGTCCGGCCGCAGGCGGAGGAGGTCGCCTGGTACGACTTCCTGCCCGCCGAGGAGGTGGAGCGGCGGCTGGACGTGTGGGAGTGGGTCCCGGACGGGCGAGCCGCGTACGAGCGTCTGAAGGCGTTCCGGGCGGGCGGGTAGGGTCCTGCGCGTGAGCGGAAGCGTACGGAACGTCCGGCTGTGGTTCGCGCCCGAGCGGATGCGCGAGGAGGGCGGCACCCCCGACTACCGCTTCTCGCTGGCCAACGAGCGCACGTTCCTGGCGTGGCTGCGCACCGCGCTGGCGCTGCTCGGCGGGGGGTTCGCGGTGGACCAGTTCCTGCCGGACCTGCGCTGGGGGTGGCGGGCCGGGCTGGCGCTGGCGCTGCTCGCGACGGGCGCGCTGTGCTCCCTGCGGGCGGTGAACCACTGGGTGCGCTGCGAGCGGGCGATGCGGCGCGGCGAGGACCTGCCGGTGTCGCGCTTCCCGGCGCTGCTGGGTGTGGTGGTCGCGGTCGTGGCGCTCGCGATGGTGGTCGTGGTGCTGGGCGGGTGGAGCGGGTGAGCGGCGGCCCGGCCCCGGCGGGCCGGGACCCGGGGCTCCAGCCGGAGCGGACACGGCTGTCGTGGCGGCGTACGACGCTGTCGGCCACCGTGTGCGGGGTGCTGGCGGTACGGACCGCGCTGCGCGACGGGGCGATGCCCGGCCGGGTCGCCGTCACCGTCCTGGTGTGCGTGCTGTGGGCGGGGTTCTGGCTGCTGGCGCGGCGCCGGGTCGCCGTGCTGGCGCAGGGGGGCGGACCGGCGGCGATGAGCGTGCGGCACGCGGCGGCGGCCGCGCTGTGCACGGCCGCGCTGGCGGTGTGCGGGGCGGCCCTGGTGCTCTGAGGGCTGCCAGGGGTGGCGGAAGGTGACCGCCGAACCGACCGGGGCGGCCCTGGCTCTCCGAGGGCGTCCGCCTCACGCCTCCCCGCCGACCGTGACCACGATCTTGCCGCGGGTGCGGCCCTCCTCGTTGAGGCGGTGGGCGTCGGCGGCCCGCTCCAGCGGGAACGTCCGGGAGACGTGGACGGTGAGGACGCCCTGGTCCGCGAGGTCCGACAGATGGGCGAGGTCGTCGGGGTCGGGGCGGACGAAGCAGTAGCGGCCGCCGTGGTCGACGACGTCGGGGTCGGCGACGGAGACCAGCCGGCCCTCGGGGGCGAGGAGGTTCGCGGACACCCGCGTGGTGTCGCCGCCGACCGTGTCGAGCACCGCGTCGACGCCCTCGGGCGCCAGGCCGCGCACCCGTTCGGCAAGCCCCTCGCCGTGGGCCACCGGTTCGGCGCCCAGCGCGCGGACGAAGTCGTGGTTGCGTTCGCTCGCGGTGCCGATGACGCGGGCGCCGAGGTGGCGGGCGATCTGGACGGCGAGGGAGCCGACGCCGCCGGCCGCCGCGTGCACCAGCACGGTCTCGCCGGGCCCCACCCGGAGGGCCTTGACGAGGGTCTGGTAGGCGGTCAGCCCGGCCAGCGGGAGTCCGGCCGCCTCCTCGAAGGACAGGGCGCGGGGTTTGCGGGCGAGGGTGCGCACGGGCGCGGCCACGTACTCGGCGAAGGTGCCGCGGGACAGGAAGTCCTCGCGCACGTACCCGATGACCTCGTCACCGACGGCGTACTCCGCGACGGCGGCGCCGGGCTGGACGACGACGCCGGAGAGGTCCCAGCCGGGGATCACCGGGAAGACGGGCTGGAGGACGCCGTCGAGGTACCCCTCGCGGCACTTCCAGTCGACGGGGTTCACGGCCGCCGCGCGCACCTTCACCAGCACCGAGTCGGGACCCACCCGGGGGTCGCGGACGTCGCCGTGTTCGAGGACGCCGG
>DASTDN010000036.1:0-3882 GCA_035710365.1 Streptomyces sp.
GGGGGGACCCTGTGGGAGAGTAGGACACCGCCGAACAATCTTTGGAAAGGACCGTTGGTCCCAGCGTACAGCTGGGGCCAACGGTCCTTTTTCTATTTGCCATACATACTGAAGCGCGGCGGGTTCCTGGCCGCGCGAGAATGACTTGCGGTACCGATGACAGGAGTCACCATGTCCACCAACTCTCCCGACGACCGACCGGAGCGCGACCAGCGTCGCCGGGACAGTGGTGACCGCGGCGACCGTTATGACCGTGGTGGTCAGCGCGGAGACCGGGGCGGTTTCCGCCGTGACAACGACCGGCGTGACAACGACCGGGGCGGCTACGTCCGTCGTGACGACAGGCGTGGGGGCGGATTCGGCCGGCGTGACGACCGGGACCGGGGGCCGCGACGCGACGATCGTGGTGGGCGTCCTGGCGGGTTCCGGCGGGACGACCGTCGTGACGACAGGCGGGATGACCGTCGGGACGATCGCGCGGACCGTGGTGGGCGCGGTGACCGGCCTGCCTTCCGGCGTGACGACAACCGTGGGGGAAGCGGCGGGGGTTACGGTCGCCGCGACGACCGCCGGGTGGACGATCGGCGCGGGGACGATCGCGGGCCTCGTGGCGGCTTCCGCAGGGACGATCGCCGCGATGACAGGCGGGACGACCGGAGCGGGTTCCGTCGGGACGACCGGGGACAGCAGGGCGGGTTCCGCAGGGACGACCGGCGTGATGTCCGGCGTGACGACGATCGTGGCGGCTTCCGGCGGGACGACCGCCGTGATGAGCGTCGTGGCGACGATCGTCGTGATGACCGGGACCGTGGATTCCGTCGGGACGACCGGGGACAACAGGGCGGGTTCCGGCGCGACGACCGTCGGGACGACCGGCGCGACGAAGGCCGGGACCTCCGGCGGGACGACCGTCGGGTGGAGGATCGCCGGTCCGACGATCGCCGGGGCGATGACCGTGGGGCTCGCGGTGGGTTCCGGCGGGAGGACGACCGGGGCGAGCGCGGTGGGTTCCGCGGGCGTGACGACCGTGGTGGCCGGGGGCCGCGTCGCGACGACCGCGGTGGGCGGCCCGGCGGGTTCCGGAGGGACGACCGCCGTGACGACAGGCGGGACGACCGGCGTGGCGGTGGGCGGTTCCGTGACGAGCGGGACCGGGACCGGGAGCCGATCAAGCGTCTGCCGATCCCCGAGGACGTGACCGGCGACGAGATCGACAAGGACGTACGGCAGGAACTGCAGAGTCTGCCGAAGACGCTTGCGGAGGACGTCGCCAGGAACCTGGTGATGGTCGCGCGGCTCATCGACGAGGACCCCGAGGGTGCCTACGGGTACTCCCGGGTTGCGCTGCGGCTGGCCTCGCGGGTCGCCGCCGTACGCGAGGCGGCCGGATTCGCGGCGTACGCGACGCAGAAGTACAGCGAGGCGCTGGCCGAGTTCCGGGCGGCGCGGCGGATGACGGGCAGTGCGGAACTGTGGCCCGTCATGGCCGATTGCGAGCGGGGGCTCGGCCGGCCCGAGAAGGCGCTGGACATGGCCGGGGCCCCCGAGGTGCACAAGCTCGACAAGGCCGGGCAGGTCGAGATGCGGCTCGTCGCGGCCGGTGCCCGGCGCGACATGGGGCAGCTCGACGCGGCCATCGTGACGCTGCAGAGCCCGGAACTGGCCTCCAACTCCGTGCAGTCCTGGACGGCCCGGCTGCGGTACGCGTACGCGGACGCGCTGCTTGCGGCCGGGCGCAAGGACGAGGCGCGGGAATGGTTCGCGAAGGCCGTGGAGGGCGACCGGGACGGCAGCACGGACGCCTCGGACCGGCTCGCCGAACTGGACGGCGTGGAGTTCGTCGACGCCCTCGACGAGGACGGCGAGACGCACCAGGACGACAGTGACGCTGCCGACGGCGACGTGACGCGGGGGGACGGCGGCTGACAGCCGGTGAGCATGGGTGAAGGGGCGGGAATCCGGGAGGGTTCCCGCCCCTTCGCGTGTGTCAGGTGTCCAGGGCGCGCAGTACCAGGCCCGAAGCCGGCTTGGGGCCGAAGGACGTCGACTTGCGGGGCATCATCACGCCCTGGCGGGCCAGGTCGCGGACGACGTCCTCATGGACCGGGTGCATCAGGACGGCCGTGCCGCCGTCGCGTTCCGTCTTGCGGACCGTGGCGGCCGTGTCGTGGATGTAGGCGATGTGGGCCGGGGAGTCCTCGGGGACGTGCCAGACGTGGGCGAGCAGCGCGGTGTGCAGGACCGTCGCGTCGAGGGAACGCCAGGCCGGCGGGTGGTCCACGGGGACGGTACGGGCCAGCAGGCCCGGGTCGGGACGGTCCACGAGGTGGAAGGCGCCGTCGCCCGCCAGCAGGAACGCGTTGCCGGCCCCGGCGGCGTCGGCCAGAGCCGTCAGCGCGTCGGACAGGGGCACGCCAAGGCGGCGTACCCGGAACCGGCCGTCCAGGGCGGCCAGCGCGTCCGCCACCGGCAGACGGTGCAGGAGGCGGTGGATGGCGCGGACGCGCAGCGGGTAGCGGGCCGTGTCGATCAGCAGGACCAGGCCGTGGTCCCAGGGGCTGGGCGAGGGATGCTCGGCGCGCAGCCGGAGGTAGGTGGCCCAGCGGTGGTGGCCGTCGGCGATGAGGGCCTGGTGCCCGGCCAGCTCGGACTGGACGGCCGCCACGTCGGCCGGGCCGGCGAGCGACCACAGGCGGTGGTGGTGGCCGTCCTCGGTGGTCGTGGAGAGCAGGGGAGGCCGGGCGGCCGTGCGGTCGATCAGGTCGGCGGTGGGGGAGATGGTGTCGGCGCCGCGGTACGTCAGGAGCAGCGGATCCAGGTTCGCCGAGGTCGCGCGCATCAGGGCGGCGCGGTCGGCGACGACGTGCGGCATGACGTCCTCGTGCGGCAGGACCACCCGGTCCGCCGGGTCGGTGACGCGCAGGGCGCCGATGATGCCGCGCTGGACGAGACCGACGCCGTCCGTCTGCTCGTAGACGTACAGACAGGGCTCGGGGTCCGGGGCGAGGACGCCCTCGGAGCGCCAGCGGCGCAGGGTGTCCGCCGCCCGGTCGTTGCGGGCGTCGGGGGTGGCGGCCTGCGGGAGGAGCAGCCGGACGATGTTGTACGGGTCGGCGGACTGCAGGTGGTGCAGGCCGTCCGGTCGGACGACGACGTCGTAGGGCGGGGATGTCACGGCGGCCAGACTGCCGACCCGGTCGGGGTCGTAACGCAGGCCTTGGAACGGGGTGAGTTCCAGGCCCCGGCGCGTCGTTGCCTCCGAGTGACCTGCTGTGTTCATCCCGGCATCGTACGTGTGTCGGAGGCATGGGGGATGATCGAGGGAAAGGCGGGCGAGCGAGGAGCGATGCGGGATGAGCCAGAGCGTCAGGACGAGGCCCGACGCCAGCGGACGGGCCCTGAGCGAGGCGTACGACACGGCGCTGCTCGACCTGGACGGCGTGGTGTACGCGGGAGGCAGCGCGATCGCGCACGCCGTGGAGTCCCTCGCGACGGCACGCTCCGGGGGCATGCACCTCGCGTACGTCACCAACAACGCGCTGCGGACGCCCGACGCGGTCGCGGCGCACCTCACGGAACTGGGCATACCGGCCGCGGCGGACGACGTCGTCACCTCGGCCCAGGCGGTGGCCCGGCTGATCGCCGACCAGGTGCCCGCGGGCGCGCGCGTGCTGGTGATCGGCGGTGAGGGGCTGCGGGTGGCGCTGCGGGAGCGGGGCCTGCGGCCGGTGGAGTCCGCCGACGACGACCCGGCGGCCGTGGTGCAGGGATTCGGCGGTCCCGAACTGCCCTGGGGGAGGTTCGCCGAAGCCTGTTACGCCGTCGCGCGCGGGGTGCCGTGGTTCGCGTCCAACACCGACCTCACGATTCCGGGCGCGCGCG
>DASTDN010000037.1:0-2305 GCA_035710365.1 Streptomyces sp.
CAGCCGCATGTACCGGACCGGTGACCTCGCGCACTGGGACCGTGAGGGGCGGCTGCACTACGCGGGCCGTACCGACGGTCAGGTCAAGATCCGCGGCTTCCGCATCGAACCCACGGAGATCGAGACCGTACTGAACACCCATCCCGGCCTCACCCAGGCCGTGCTCGCCGTCCATCACGACACGGACGGGACCGCACGGCTCGTCGCCTACACCGTGGCCGCGGAACCCGCCGGTGCCGAACCGCAGGAGATCAGGCGCTGGCTGCGGGAACGGCTGCCCGACCACATGGTGCCGGCGTTCGTGGTGCCGATGGAGCGGCTGCCGCTCACCCCCAACGGGAAGATCGACAAACGGGCCCTGCCCGCGCCGCAGACCGTGACGGCCACCGGCGGCCGGGCCTCGCGCACCCCCCTCGAAGGCACCGTCCTCGACGCGTTCACCGAGGCGCTGGGCGCGGCGGGCCCCCTGACCATCGACGACGACTTCTTCGCGCACGGCGGGCACTCCCTGCTCGCCGCCCGCCTCACCCACCGGCTCGGGGACGCGCTCGGCGTGCCCCTGACCCTCCGCGACGTCTTCCAGCACCCCACGCCGGCCGAACTCGCCCAGTGCGTCGAGTCCCGGCAGACGGCCGGCGGCGCCAAGCCCCGGCGGGCCCGGCCCGCCCTGCGCCGCCGCACCACCGACCAGGAACGGAGATCCTCATGACCACGACCGCCCCCGGCCCGACCGGGCCGATCGACCTCGCCGCGTACGCCCCCGAAGGGACCGCCCCCGACGACGTGGTGTGGGACCTGCCCGGCGAGGGCCCGCAGCGCACCACGCTCCTGGTCCTGCCGCACGCCGGCGGCAACGCCCACGGCTACGCCGACTGGCGCGGGCACCTCCCCGCCGACGTACGGCTGCTGATCGGCCAGTACCCGGGGCGCGGCGCCCGCTACGCCGAGGACCTGCCCCGCGACATCGCCGACCTGGCCGGACCGGTCGCCGCCTGCCTGCCCGAGGGCGTCACCGACGACCTCGTGGTGCTGGGCCACAGCATGGGCTCCCTCGTCGCCTTCGAGGTGGTCCGGCTGCTCCAGGCGGCCGGACGCACCCCGCGCGCCCTGATCGCCTCGGCGTGCCGGGCGCCGTACCTCGCCAACCCGGCCGTGGTCCACCCCGAGCGGCTCGACGACGACGAACTGGTCGCCGCCATCAAGGTCCGCGGCGGCACCGACGACGGCATCCTCGACGACCCCGAACTGCGCGAGATCGTCATCCCCTCCATCCGCGCCGACTTCGGCATCGACGACGTGTACCAGTGCGCGGTGGGCGAGGCCCGCGTGGACTGCCCGGTGACCGTGATCGGCGGCGACGCCGACCCGGTGGCGCCCGCCGAGTCCCTGCACCACTGGGCCACCGTCACCGACCGCGGCTTCGCCCACCACGTCCTGCCGGGCGGCCACTTCTACTACCAGGACCGGCTGCCGGAGTTCTTCGCCGTGCTGTCCACGGTGCTCGACGCCCACGTCACCGCCACGGCCGCCGCCTGACCCGGGCACCGCCCGCCCTCCCGTACGCGAAACCCGCCGTCTTCCGCGAAGACGCACACATCCGAGGAATGGTCATGACCCTTCACGCCGAAGCCCCCGCCCCGTCCGCCCTCGGCACCGGCCCGGTCGTGCCGGTCCGCGAGGCCGGGAAGCCCGTCGTCGTGCACGTGCCCGCCACCGGCGGCATCGAGGAGGCGGTGGCCTGGCTGACCGCTCACCGCGAGGCCGTCCAGGCCGAACTGCACCGCTCCGGAGCCGTCCTGCTGCGCGGCTTGCCCGTCGACGACGCCGCGAGCTTCGCCGCCGCCCGCGACGCCCTGATCACCCGCCGCGCCGGCTACAAGGAGAAGGCCACCCCGCGCACCGACTTCGGCGAGGGCGTGTTCTCCTCCACCGACCTGCCCGCCGTCCAGCCGATCCGCCTGCACAACGAGAACAGCTACACCCTGGACTTCCCCGGCGTGCTGCTGTTCGGCTGCGTCGTCGCGCCGGAGGAGGGCGGCGCCACCACCGTCGGCGACATGCGCGAGGCACTGCGGCTGCTGCCGCCGGAGCTGGTCGCCCGCTTCGAGGAGAGGGGCTGGCTGCTGGTCCGCAACTACTCCGAGCTGGCCGGCCTGCCCTGGTACCGGACCTTCGCCACCGAGGACAAGGCCGTCGCCGAGGCCTACTGCACGGAGAACACCGTCGGCTACGAATGGCTCGACGACGACTCCATGGTCACCCGCCAGCGCCGCTCCGCGATCATCACCCACCCGGTGACGGGCGA
>DASTDN010000038.1:0-11415 GCA_035710365.1 Streptomyces sp.
GGGCACCGCCGCGGACGGCGACGGCGGCGCGGCGCGCACGGACGGCAACGGCGGCGCGGCGCGCACGGACGGCGACGGCGGCGCGGCGCGCACGGACGGCGACGACGCCGCCCCGGGGGCTCCGGGCGCCGGGGCGCGTGACGGGCGGCCGGAGGAGGCCGTGGCGGCGCGCGTGGCGTCCGACGACGTCGCGGACGCGGGCGCCGAGGTGACGGCGGAGACGGACGCGAACGTGACGACCGAGACGGCCCCGGAGTCTGCTGCGGAGGCGAAGACGGACCCGGCCCCGGACGCGGAGGCGGACGTGAGCCCGGAGAAGGCCGGGGAAAGGGCTCAGGCGGCCTCTGGAGCCCCCGGGGCGCCCGAGGGCGCGCGGGAGGGCGCGGACGGCGACGGAGGCGCCCGTGCCGGTGCCCCGGCGACGGACGACGCGGCGGAGGCGGGCCCGCACGCGGAGCCGGACGCGGACGCCGACCCGGCGGGCGGCGCCGACGAGCCCGCCGACGGCCCGGCCGACGCCGACGCCGACGCCGACGCCGACGCCGACGACACGGCCGACGCGGGCGACGCGGCCCGCGTGCGGGAACCGGAGGAGCCCGAGGACGCCGAGCCCAAGAACGCCGGGCCCAAGGGCTCGAAGCCCGCAGCAGGTGACGCCGAGTCCGCCGACGGTGACGACGGCGACGGCGGTGACGGCAGCTCAGGCCGGGCGTCCGGCGGGCCCCGTGCCGACCAGGCCACCACCACCTTCAAGGCTGTACGGTCCGCCGTGGATCAGCCCACGACGATGCTGAAGATCGGGAACGCCGCGGCGGCCGGGCCCGGCACGGACGACAAGCCGGAAGCCGGGACGAGGTCCGGGGCCGGGACGAAGCCCGAAGCCGAGCCGAAGTCCAAGGCCGGGACGGAGTCCAAGGCCGGGACGGAGTCCGAGGCCGAACCGAAGCCCGCGGCCGGGACCGAGTCCAAGGCCGGGACCGAGTCCAAGGCCGGGACGAAGCCCGCGCCCGCGCCCGCACCCGGGGCCGAGGGGGCGGCCGAGCGGACGAGCCGGTTCGTCGCGCTGCGGTCCCTGGACGAGCCGCGCACGCCCGCGGACGCGACCCGGCCCGTGCCGCAGCTCGGGCCCGAGCGGACGACGCAGCAGCCGCTGCCGCCGAGGCCGCCGCTGGATCTGCTGGCGGAGCTGACGAACACCCCGCCGCCCCCGGAGACTCCGCTGCGGACACTGGCGCGCCGGGTCAAGATCTGGACGCCGCTGGTCCTGCTGCTCGTGATCGTCTTTGCGGTCGTGCAGTCCATGCGCCCGCTGCCGGAGCCCACCCTCGACCTCACCGCGCAGGATGGTTACACCTTCGAAGGCGGCAAGGTCGACATCCCCTGGCCGGCTCAGGGCCAGGCGGCGCTGGATGTGCAGGGCATCGGTTCGTTCGGCTCGTCCGGGACGCAGAAGCCGGTGCCGATCGCGAGTGTCGCCAAGGTGATGACGGCGTATCTGATCCTGCGCGACCACCCGGTCAAGAGCGGTTCCAAGGGCCCCGAGATCAAGATCGACCAGGCCGCGGAGGACCAGGCGGACGCCGGGCAGGAGTCGACCGTGCCGGTCACGGCCGGTGACGCAGTCACCGAGCGGGAGGCGCTGGAGAGCATCCTCATCGCGTCGGCCAACAACGTGGCGCGGCTCCTCGCCCGCTGGGACGCCGGCTCGGAGAAGGCGTTCGTGGCGAAGATGAACGCCGCCGCCGAGGACCTCGGCATGGACGACACGACGTACACGGACCCGTCGGGGCTGAACAACACCACGGTCAGCACGGCCGTGGACCAGGTGAAGCTGGCGAAGGCGGCGATGAAGCAGCCCGTCTTCCGCGAGGTCGCCGCGATGATGTCGTACGTCGACTACAAGGGCGCCAGGCACAACAACTGGAACCAGCTCGTCGGCTACAACAACGTCGTCGGCATCAAGACCGGCACGACGACCTCCGCGCTCGGCAACCTCGTCTTCGCGGCGAAGAAGGAGATCGGCGGCGAGACCCGGACCGTCGTCGGGGCCGTGGTGCGCCAGCCGGCGGGCGGCTCGGACAACACGATCCTGCAGGGCGCCCTGTCGGCCGGCGACCGGCTGATCCGGGCGGCGCAGGACGCCCTGGAGTCGGCGACGATCCTGAAGAAGGGCACCGTCGTGGGCTACGCGGACGACGGTCTCGGCGGGCGTACGCCGGTCGCCGTGACCGAGGACGTGAAGGCCGTCGGCTGGGCGGGGCTGTCGGTGAAGCTGACGTTCGCGGGCCAGGACCTGCCGCAGACCGCGAAGGCCGGCACGAAGGTCGGCACGCTCACGGTCGGCGACGGCACGAGCAGTGCCGTCAAGGTGCCGGTGGCGCTCCAGGAGGACCTGGTGGAGCCCGGCTTCGCGGACAAGCTGACCCGCATCCTGTAACCGCTCCGGGGCCGGCCGGACCCCGACGCACCGCACCCCGTCGAGGGGCTCCTCGGCGGGGTGCGTGCTAGCGTCGCGAATCGGGCAGGTCGCCGGTCGGGTCAACGCAGCCGCGCACACGACGCGAACGGGACTTCGGCCGAGAAGACAAGACGGGACACGGGAGTGCCTTCAGGTGGCCACTGCGGAGCCGACACGGGCCGACGACGCCGGCAGGGACGCGGCATCCGGCGCGCGAATACGCGAAGCCGGACCCGCCGGGGACGGTGAGCCCGCACGCCGGGACCCGGACGGCGGCGAGCAGCCGGAGCCTCCCCCGCCCCCGCGCGGGCTCCTCGCCCTGCGAGAGCGGCTGCTGCGGCATCCCGTCCTGTCCGTGACCGCGCTGTCGGGCGCCCTGCACATCCTCTGGTTCTTCACCTTCGCGAACAGCGGGGGCGACCTCGCGGCGCAGGACGCCTGGGCGGAGTTCGTCGGCCGGCACCCGGACTCGGCGTACAACCTGGCCTGGTACGGCGGAATGCACCCGGTGTCGTACAGCGTGGTGTCGCCGTACCTGATGTCCGTGCTCGGGGTCCGTACCACGATGATGATCGCGGGGACGGTGTCGGCGGGGCTGCTGACGGTGGTGCTGATCCGCAGCCGGTCGGTGCGCAACCCGCTGTGGGCCGCGCTGGCGGGTGTGTTCGCGCTGTTCTGCAACGCCGCGTCGGGGCGGGTGACGTTCGGGCTGGGCACGCTGTTCGCGCTCGGGGCGGTCGCCGCCGTGTTCTGCTGGCCGCACCGCTGGCGCTACCGGCGCTGGGCGAAGGCGCTGTGCGCGGCGCCGCTGGCGGCGCTCGCCACGATGGCGTCGCCGGTGGCGGGGCTGTTCGTGGGCCTGGTCGCGGTCGGGCTGTTCCTGCAGCGGCGCCGGCCGGGCGCCTGGGCGCTGGGGCTGGCGCCGACCGCGGTCGTGGCGGTGTCGGCGTGGGCGTTCCCGTTCTCGGGCACGCAGCCGATGTCGTTCGGGTCGGTGCTGCTGCCGCTGGTGTTCTCGGTGCTGGTGTGCGTGCTGGTGCCCCGGGAGTGGAAGACGGTCCGCCTGACCGGCGGCGTGTACGCGCTGTCGGTGGTGCTGGTGTGGCTGATCAACTCGCAGATCGGCTCCAACATCACGCGGCTGGCGATGCTGTTCGCCGGGGTGGTGCTGCTGGCGGCGCTGCCGTTCGCGGTGCCGCGCAGCCGCCCGTGGTACGCGCTGGTGGTGGCGTGCGCCGGGTTCCACGTGTGGATCGGCGTGAAGTCCGTCATCGACATCGTGCACACCGCGCCCGCCGCGTCCTGGTCGCGGGAGCTGGCGCCGCTCGTCAACGAACTGCAGGAGGTGCGTGCCGAGCGGGGCCGCGTCGAGGTCGTCCCGGCCCGCTCGCACCGCGAGGCGTCCGCGCTCGCCCCGTACGTCAACCTGGCCCGCGGCTGGAACCGCCAGGCCGACATGGAACGCAACCCGCTCTTCTACGACGACACCCTCAACTCGGCGAACTACCACGAATGGCTCAAGCGCTGGGCCGTGCACTTCGTGGTGGTGCCGAAGGACGAGCCGGACGGGGACGGCGGGGAGCGGGAGCGGGCCCTGGTGCAGCGCGGCCTGCCGTACCTGAAGCAGGTGTGGGGCGACGCGAACTGGCAACTGTTCGAGGTGACCGACCCGACGTCGCTCGCGGAGCCGCACGCCACCGTACTGCGCGCCGAGCAGGGCGAGGTGACCGTCGAGGTGGCCAGGGCGGGCCGGATCCTGCTGCGCATCCCCTACTCGCCGTGGCTGAGCATCGTCGACGACGAGGGCAGGAGCCTGGAGCCGCCCCGGGAGACCGAGGCCTCCCTCGGCCGCGCCGAGGGCACGCCGAAGACGTACGAGAACGTCAACGGCTGTCTGTCGGAGACGACGGAGGACGCCGAGGGCGACCGGTGGACGGAGCTGCTCGCCCCGAGGCCGGGCGTCTACCGGCTGGCCGCGCCCTACCAGCTCCCGCGCGGCACGCCGTGCCCGCAGGAGCTGCGGTAGCCGTCCCGGGGACGCACGGCACCCCGGGGAGGGCCGGGGAGCGGGCCGCCGGGTCAGGCACCGCGGGGGTAGCGCGCCAGCCACGCGGGTGAGGAACCCGCCGGGCCGTGCAGCGCCGGACCCTGCGTCATCTCCATCGCGAAGTCGTCGGCCAGCTCCAGGATCGTGGGACGGCCCTCCAGCTCGGCCAGCCAGGCCGGCGGCAGCGCCGTCTCGCCGTGCAGGGCCCCCATCAGGCCGCCGGCCAGCGCCCCGGCCGCGGCCGACCGCCCGTCCTGATTCACCGCCAGGCACAGCCCGTGCCGTACGTCCTCGGCGACGAGCGCGCAGTACACCGCTGCCCCCAGCACCTCGGGCGCCGTGCCGTCGCCGGTCAGCTCCGCGATCCGGGACGGCGTGGGCATGCCCTGCCGCACCGAGCCCAGCGCGCGCTGCAAGGCGTCCGACACCGGCTGGTGGTCCGGCCGCGCGGCGAGCAGCGCGAGCGCCCGCTGCACCGCGCCGTCCAGGCTCTCGCCCCGGGCCAGCCCGTGCACGAGCGCGGCGTACGCGCCGGCCGCCAGGTAGCCGGCCGGGTGGCCGTGGGTCTGGGCGGCGCACTCCACGGCGAGCTGCGCCACCAGTTGGGGTTCCCAGCCGACGAGCAGCCCGAAGGGTGCCGAGCGCACGGTGGCCTCGGGACCGGTCTCGCCGGGGTTCTTGGGCGCCTCCGGTGTGCCCATGGCTTCGTCGCCGAGGCCCAGCAGCAGGGCGCGGGCCGGGTCGCGGCGGGCGTACAGCCACTCCTCGCGGGCCAGCCAGCCGTCGTCCTTGCGGCGCTCGTCGGGGCCCCAGTCGCGCTGGGTGGCCGCCCAGCGCAGGTAGGCGCGGTGCACGTCGGTCGGCGGGTGCCAGGCGCCGGTGTCGCGGCGGACCTGGGCGCGGATCAGGCCGTCGGTGGAGAACAGGGTCAACTGGGTGAGGTGGGTGACGGCGCCGCGCCGGCCGTAGGCGGGGGCGGGTCCGAGGATGCCCTCGGCGCCGTAGGCCGCGCGGATGCCGTCGAGGTCCAGGGTGTCGACGGGGGCGCCGAGCGCGTCGCCGAGGGACACGCCGAGCAGCGTGCCGCGCACCCTGCTGCGGAAGTCCTGCTGTTCCGAGCGGCCCCAGACGGCGCCGGTTGTCGCACCCATCCAGACCTCCCGGTGCACCGTCGGACGTACGACCGCTGAGCACTGTAATCGAACGGGAGCGGGCCGCCCGGGGGTGGCGACGGAATGCCGGATGTGGCAGACGTCGTCGCGATGGGCCGGTCATATGCGCTGTTCGCGGGGCATGTCGGGCGGGGAAACGGACGGAAAGGGCCGGTTGTGGCCGGTGCTTCACGGGTTCTCCCGGGTGCCGCCACACGCCGCACCACCACAGCCGATCCCCGCATGACGCTCGTCACCCCCGGGACGGCGGGGAGGCGACGGAGGGCGCTACCGGACGACCGTGACCTTGGTGCCGGCCGTGCCGAACGCCCACAGGGCCGCGCCGTCTCCCGTGCGCAGCCGGATGCCGCCGGTGCCGGTGCCCTCGGGGGGCGGCGGCGAGGAGCCGTCGACCGCGTTGGAGAAGGCGATCGAGAGACCCGACTTCGCGGCGAAGTACACGATGTTCTCGACGTTGACGCCGTCGGACCCGGTCGTGGCCTCGCGGCGGGTGCCGACCGAGTAGCTGCCCGGGTCCGGGTCGACGGTGCCCGGCCAGACCGTGAAGGTGCGCCGGGTCGCCTCGCTCGCGTCGACCAGCCAGACCCGCCGCTGCTCCAGCGAGTACACGATGCGGCGCCCTGTGCCGGAACCGTCCGGCACGCGCGCCGGACGGGGCTTGACGGGGGTGGGGCGGGCGCTCGGCGACGCCGAGGCGCTGGGCGGGGCCGCCACGGCGGCGGGGTGCGGACCCTTGTCGGCCTGGACGGCCAGCGCGGCCACCGCCGCGACCGCGCCCACGGTCAGACCGCTGACCCAGGCCCATGACGGAAGTCGGGCAGGCACGGGCACGCATCTCCTCAGCTACGACGACCCCCGAAACGGCAGACAGGGGCCGGATCATCGTACTGCGAGGGGCCCCTCTCCCGGTCCGCCCCGTCCCTCCGGGGACCGGTCCCCGTCCGCCCTGGACCGGTGCGGGTCGACCAGCGGCAGCAGCGCCGGCAGGTGCCCGTCGGACGCCTCCGCCGCGCGCCGGCGTTCCTCGGGGACCTCCCCGTACAGCGTGGTCCGGGGCCGGGCCGGGCGGCCGGCCGCCTCCGCGACGGCGATCAGGTCGCGGACCGACTTGTACGAGCCGTAGGAGGAGCCCGCCATGCGGGAGATCG
This sequence comes from Streptomyces sp., assembly GCA_035710365.1. GTDB lineage: Bacteria > Actinomycetota > Actinomycetes > Streptomycetales > Streptomycetaceae > Streptomyces. The sequence continues at coordinate 6,826 of DASTDN010000038.1, forward strand.
TCTCCTCCATCAGGGTGCCGCCCAGGTCGTTGGCGCCCGAGCGGAGCATCTCCGCGGCGCCCTCGGCTCCGAGCTTCACCCAGCTCGTCTGGATGTTCGGGATGTGCGGGTGCAGCAGGAGGCGGGCCATCGCGGTCACCGCGCGGTTGTCGCGCCGGGTGGGGCCGGGGCGTGCGATGCCCGCCAGGTAGACGGGCGCGTTGGTGTGGATGAAGGGCAGCGTCACGAACTCCGTGAAGCCGCCCGTCCGCTGCTGGACGCGGGCGAGGGTGCGCAGATGGCCGAGCCAGTGCCGGGGCTGGTCGACGTGGCCGTACATCATGGTGGAGCTGGAGCGCAGGCCCAGCTCGTGGGCGGTCGTGATCACCTCGATCCAGGTGGCGGCGGGCAGTTTGCCCTTCGTCAGGATCCAGCGGACCTCGTCGTCGAGGATCTCCGCCGCGGTGCCCGGCACCGAGTCGAGTCCGGCCTCCTTCGCGGCCGTCAGCCACTCGCGGACCGACAGGCCGGTACGGCTCGCACCGTTGACGACCTCCATCGGGGAGAAGGCGTGCACGTGCATGCCGGGCACGCGCTCCTTCACCGTCCGCGCGATGTCGAAGTACGCGGTGCCCGGCAGGTCGGGGTGGATGCCGCCCTGCATGCACACCTCGACGGCGCCCACCTCCCACGCCTGCCGGGCACGGTCGGCGACCTGCTCCAGGGAGAGGGTGTAGGCGTCGGCGTCGGTGCGGCGCTGCGCGAAGGCGCAGAAGCGGCAGCCGGTGTAGCAGACGTTGGTGAAGTTGATGTTGCGGGTGACGATGTACGTCACGTCGTCGCCGACCGCCGATCTCCGCACGTCGTCCGCGACGCGGCACAGGGCGTCCAGCGCGGGCCCGTCGGCGTGCAGCAGCGCGAGTGCCTCGGTGTCGGTGAGGCGCGTCGGGTCGTCGGCGGCCCTCGCCAGGGCCGCCCGTACGTCGGTGTCGATGCGCTCGGGTGCCATGCCGGGGGCGGCGGCCTCGCGCAGCGCGTCCCAGTCGCCGTACACCTCGTCGAAGTCGGCGCGGCGGTCGGCGGCGCGGCCCTCGGTGTCGACGGCGGTGTGCAGGTCGGTGCGGCCGGAGGCGTCGAAGACCTCGTCGGGTTCCTGCCAGGGGCGGCCCACCGCCACGGCGTCCGGGCGGGCCAGGCCGGTCGCCGGGTCGGCGAGCGCGGTGACGTGCGGGCGCAGCCGCGGGTCCAGCCAGGGTTCGCCGCGCCGCACGAACTCCGGGTACACGCAGAGACGTTCCCGCAGTGCGAAGCCGGCCGCCCGGGACCGCTCGGCGAGTTCCTCGATCCGCGGCCAGGGGCGTTCGGGGTTGACGTGGTCGATGGTGAGGGGGGAGACGCCGCCCCAGTCGTCGATGCCGGCGCCGATCAGCCGCTCGTACGCGTCGTCGACGAGGTTGGGCGGGGCCTGGAGGCAGGCTGTGGGTCCGAGGACGTGGCGGGCGACGGCGACGGTGGCGACAAGGTCGTCGAGGTCCGCGTCGGGCGCGGAGCGCATCGCGGTGTCCGGCTTGGCGCGGAAGTTCTGGATGATCAGTTCCTGGATGCCGTGGTGGGCGCGGGCGATCCTGCGCAGCGCGAACAGCGACTCGGCGCGTTCCTCAAGGGTTTCGCCGATGCCGATGAGGAGGCCGGAGGTGAAGGGCACGGAGGAGCGTCCGGCGTCCTCCAGGACGCGCAGCCGTACGGCCGGTTCCTTGTCCGGGGAGCCGTGGTGCGGGCCGCCCGGCTCGGACCACAGACGGGTCGCGGTGGTCTCCAGCATCATGCCCATGGAGGGGGCGACGGGCTTGAGGCGCTGGAAGTCGGTCCAGGTGAGCACGCCCGGATTGAGGTGGGGCAGCAGCCCGGTCTCCTCCAGGACGCGGATCGAGATGGCGCGGACGTAGGCGACGGTGTCGTCGTAGCCGTGGGCGTCGAGCCACTCGCGGGCCTCGGGCCAGCGGTCCTCGGGCTTGTCGCCGAGGGTGATGAGGGCTTCCTTGCAGCCGAGGGCGGCGCCCCGGCGGGCGATGGCGAGCACCTCGTCGGGCGACATGAACATCCCGTGTCCGGCGCGGCGCAGCCTGCCGGGGACGGTGACGAAGGTGCAGTAGTGGCAGGTGTCGCGGCACAGCCGGGTCAGGGGGACGAAGACGCTCTTGGAGTAGGTGATGACGCCGGGCCGGCCGGCCGCGCGCAGCCCCGCGTCCCGGACCCGGGCGGCGGAGGCGGTGAGATCGCGGAGGTGGGCGCCGCGCGCCCGGAGCAGGACCGCTGCCTCGGTGACGTCGAGGGCGACGCCCTCGCGGGCGCGCCTGAGGGCGCGGCGCAGGGAGTTCTCGGTGGGAGGGGGCGGGGTGGGGCCGGTTCCGGAGGACTCGGAAGTCGTCATTCTCTGAGCATACGTTCGGGGTGATTTCGGACCGGTCAGGTCATCGGGCGCGCTGCGGGAGTGCCGCTCCGCCGGGCCCGTCCGCCGGCCGGATCGCCTCCGGAGGGGCGCGGAATCCGCCGACGGCCTTCCCTTGCACGGCAGTTCGCGCCTCAATACTCGGTACGAGGTATGAGGTACGAGGTATGAGGTACGGAACTCGCGCACGGGGGTGGGGGGGAAGGACGCGGCGCGGGAGTACGGGGGTGGCGCGTGCCGTGCGCGCCACCCGCCCTGTCGGCACCGGACACCGGGAGCAGCAGCATGTGCGAGGACAACCACGACGGCGACGACGGCCGGCGCACGCACGACGGCGACGGCCGCGACGAGCACGGCGCGCCGGGCGGCGCGGGCGGCCGTGGGTTCGGCAGGCGCGCGTTGTTCGTGACGGGCGCCGCCGCCGCGCTCACCTGGCCGGCCGTGGGCTTCGCCGGGGCCGCCCCGGGCCGGGACCGGGAGACGACGACCGTGCGCGGCACCCTGCCGCCGGGCTCGCCGGACTTCGTGTACGTACCGGTCGAGGTGCCCGCGGGTGTGCGGGAGCTGAAGGTCGCGTACACCTACGACAGGCCGTCCGTGCCGCCCGGGACGCCGGGCAACGCGCTCGACATCGGCCTCTTCGACGAGCGCGGCACCGCCCTCGGCGGCGAGGGCTTCCGCGGCTGGTCGGGCGGGGCGCGCGGGGAGTTCTTCGTCCGGGCCGACGACGCGACGCCCGGCTATCTGCCCGGCCCGCTGCGCGAGGGCACCTGGCACGTCGCGCTCGGCCCGTACACGGTCGCCCCGCAGGGCCTGGCCTACGAACTGACGGTCACGCTGGCGTACGGCGCGCCGGGTGAGGTGCCCGAGCCGGTGTATCCGCCGGAGCGGGCGAAGGGGCGGGGCCGCGCCTGGTACCGGGGCGACTGCCATCTGCACTCCTGGCACTCGGACGGCCGCCGCACCCCCGCCGAGATCGCCGCGCTGGCCCGGACGGCGGGCCTGGACTTCATCAACTCCTCCGAGCACAACACCCCCTCCGCGCACGCCCACTGGGCGGACGAGGCGGGCGACGACCTGCTGATCCTGCTCGGCGAGGAGGTCACCACCCGCAACGGGCACGTGGTGGCGCTCGGCATCGACCCCGGCACGTTCGTGGACTGGCGCTACCGGGCCCGGGACAACCGGTTCGGCCGGTTCGCCCGCCGCATCCGCCGGGCGGGCGGCCTCGTCGTCCCGGCCCATCCGCACGCCACCTGCATCGGCTGCAACTGGAAGTTCGGCTTCGGGGAGGCCGACGCCGTGGAGGTGTGGAACGGGCCGTACACGCCCGACGACGAGGTGGCGCTCGCCGACTGGGACGGCATGCTGGTGGCGTCCGTGCGCGAGGGCCGGGCCTGGATCCCGGCGATGGGCGGCAGCGACGCCCACCGCGACCCGGACGTGGTCGGCCTCCCGCAGACGGTGGTGTGGGCCGAGGACCTGACCCGCCGGGCCGTCCAGGAGGGCATCCGGGCGGGCCGCAGCTACGTCGCCGAGTCCCGGCACGTCTCCGTCGCCTTCTCGGCGTCCGGCGGGAGGGGCGGGCACGCGGGCATCGGCGGGCGGCTGGCCGTCGCGCCCGACGACCCGGTCACGGTGCGCGTGGAGGTCACGGGAGCGCCGCGCTGCGTGGTCCGCCTCGTCACCGACCAGGGCGTGCTCCACACGTCCGCCCCGCTGCCGGAGTCCGGCGCCGGGACCGTCCAGTGGCGCACCACGGCGTCGTACGCGGCGTACGTCCGGGCGGAGGTACGGCACGAGGCGGCGCCCGGCCCGCTGCCGGGCGCCCTCGCCGCGTTCACCAACCCGGTCTTCCTGGGGCGCTGAACGCTCCCGCGCCAGGGCCGGCGTACGGCCACGACCTCCGTGGTGTGTCCGGCGGGGCCTCGAAGGAGGCCCCGGGGCCGCCGAGGAGCCGGTTGCTCCGGGCCGGTCCGGTGTGGGAGGGGTCCGCGCGGCTCCGGCGCGCACAGGGCTCAGGCCGGGGCCGGGCGCCCGCCTCGTGCGCGGCCCGTGGCCGGCCCGGCAGTCACACCGGCGGCCCGCCGCGTGTGCGGAGAGGATGTGAGGGCCTTGTGTCACCCGGCGTGACGGGCGGCGATTCTGTATCTCCCGAAGCT
>DASTDN010000039.1:0-3913 GCA_035710365.1 Streptomyces sp.
ACCCTGCGAGTGACCAACAACAGCAGACGGCCGGACCCCGTGATCCGCCCACACAGCCGCCAGCGACACCATCACCGCCCACAACACGGGCTGAACGACCTCGACCCGGGACAGCTCGGCACCGCCCCCGCGCAGCACCTCCATCAACGACCAGTCCACATGCGGGGCGAGAGCCTGCTCGCACTCGGCGACACGGGCGGCGAACACCGGCGACTCGTCCAGGAGCTGCGCACCCATACCGATCCACTGCGACCCCTGCCCGGGAAACACCAGCACCGGACCGGGACCCACGTCTCCCGCAACCCCCGACACCGCATCCGGCGACACCTCGCCCGCGGCCAGGGCGGACAGGCCCTCGACCAGGGACTCGCGGTCGCCGCCCACGATCACGGCACGGTGTTCCAGTGCGGCGCGGGCGGTCGTCAGGGTCCAGCCGATGTCCGTGGGCGGCAGGGCCCTGTCGGCGGTCACGAACTCGTGCAGGCGGCGGGCCTGGTCGCGCAGCGCGTCCGCGGAGCGGGCGGACACCACCCAGGGCAGGGCCGCGCCCGGGGCGTGGGCGGGTTCGGCGGAGGGCGCCTCCTGAGTGTCGTCCTCGGGCGCCTCCTCCACGATGACGTGCGCGTTCGTGCCGGAGAGACCGAAGGAGGAGACTCCGGCGCGGCGCGGGCGTTCGCCGCGCGGCCATGGCACGGGGTCGGTGAGGAGGCGTACGCCGCCGCCCTCCCACTGGACGTGGGGGGTCGGTTCGTCGACGTTCAGGGTGGCGGGCAGCAGGTCGTTCTGGAGTGCCATCACCATTTTGATGACGCCCGCGACTCCGGCCGCGGCCTGCGTGTGACCGATGTTGGACTTGACGGACCCGAGCCACAGCGGCCGGTCGCCCTCGCGTTCCTTCCCGTACGTGGCGATGAGGGCCTCGGCCTCGATGGGGTCGCCGAGCCGGGTGCCGGTGCCGTGGGCCTCGACGGCGTCGATCTCCGACGTGGAGAGGTGGGCGCCGGCCAGGGCCTGGCGGATGACGCGGCGCTGCGAGGGGCCGTTGGGGGCGGTGAAGCCGTTGCTGGCGCCGTCCTGGTTGATGGCGGAGCCCCGGATGACGGCGAGGATTCTCCGGCCCTTGCGGCGGGCGTCGGAGAGGCGTTCCAGAAGGATCAGGCCGGCGCCCTCGCCCCAGCCGGTGCCGTCGGCGGCCGCCGCGAACGGCTTGCAGCGGCCGTTGGGCGCGAGGCCGCGCTGGCGGGAGAAGCCGGTGAAGACCTCGGGCGTGGACATGATGGTGACGCCGCCCGCGAGGGCGAGGTCGCACTCGCCCTGCCTCAGGGCCTGCGCCGCCAGGTGCATCGCGACCAGGGACGACGAGCAGGCCGTCTCCACGGTCACCGCCGGCCCCTCCAGGCCGAGGGTGAAGGAGACCCGGCCGGACAGGACGCTGGGCGCGGTGCCCGCGTAGCCCTCGGTGGCCTTGCCGCCGGGGTCGCCCTGCGTCTGGTTGCCGGTGGTGGCGGCACCGACGTACACGCCGGTGGGGCTGCCCTTGAGGGAGGCCGGGTCGATACCGGCCCGTTCGAGGGCCTCCCAGGACGTTTCCAGCAGCAGCCGCAGTTGGGGGCTGCTGGCGAGGGCCTCGCGCGGGCTGAACCCGAAGAAGTCCGAGTCGAACCGGTCGGCGCCGTCGAGGAAGCCGCCCTCACGGACGTAGCAGGTTCCCGGGTGGTCGGGGTCCGGGTGGTAGATGCCCTCCAGGTCCCAGCCGCGGTCGGTGGGGAAGGGTTCGATGGCGTCGTCGCCGGCGGCCACCAGCTCCCACAGGCCTTCGGGCGTGTCGATCCCACCGGGGAAGCGGCAGGCCATGCCGACGACGGCCACCGGCTCCTGCCGCCGGTCCTCCACCTCACGCAGACGCTGCCGGGTGTCGTGCAGCTCGGCGGCGACCCGCTTGAGGTAGTCGACCAGTTGCTCTTCACTCGCCATGAGAGTTCACCCAGCCTTCAGCGTGGTTGTCGCGCCGTGCACGGTCGTTTCACACACCCAGTTCTTTGTCGATGAAGTCGAGGACCTCATCGGTCGTGGCGGCCCGCAACTGCTCCTTGGTGCTGCCGGAGCCGGCCGCCGCGGACGCGCCCGCCGCCTTCCACTTCGTGAGCAGCGTCTCCAGCCGCGCCGTGACCGCGTCGGTGTCGAGGTGTTCGGCGGAGGCCGCGGACAGGGCGTTCTCCAGCTTCGCCAGATCGCGCAGGACCGGGTCGGTGGCCTCCTGCCCGGCGGGGGTGCCGTCGGTGGGGGCGAGCTGCTCGGCGAGGTGCCCGGCGAGCGAGTCGGCGTCCGGGTGGTCGAAGACGAGACCGGAGGACAGCCGCAGGCCGGTGGCCGCGGACAGCCGGTTGCGCAGTTCGACCGCGGTGAGCGAGTCGAAGCCGAGGTCCTTGAACGTCCCGCCCGTGGCGAGGCTGTCCGGCCGGTGGCCGAGGACGGTGGCGGCCTGCTCCCTGACCAGCCGCACCAGCGTGTGGTGCCGGTCGGACGGCGGCAGCGCGGCCAGCCGGCCCGCCAGGTCGGAGGGCTGCCCGCCCGCGGTCGCCGTAGGCCTGCCCGTACCGGCCGTGCCCGGGGCGGCGAGGCCGCGCAGCAGGGCCGGCCGCGTGTCCACGGGGTGCGTGGCGAGTGTCCGCGGGTCGAGGTCGAGGGCGACGAGGTGGGCGCGGCCGTGGCGGTGCGCGGCGTCGAACAGGGCGAGGCCCTGCCGGTTGCTCATCGCCTTGACACCGATACGGCTCATCCGGGCGACGTCGGTGTGGCTGAGCCCTCCGGCCATGCCGCCGGTGGCGCCGCCGGGCGCGCCGTCCGAGCCCTGCCACATGCCCCAGCCGATGGACACGCCGGCCTGGCCGTGGGCGCGGCGGTGCTGTGCCAGGGCGTCGCAGTAGGCGTTGGCGGCGGCGTAGTTGGCCTGGCCGGGGCTGCCCAGGGTGCCCGCCGCCGACGAGAACACGGCGAACAGGCCGAGCCGCATCCCCCGCGTCGCCTCATGCAGATACGCTGCCGCGCCCGCCTTCGCGGCCCACACCCGCGCCAGACTCTCGGAGGACTGTGCCGTCACGACGCCGTCCTCCAGCACACCGGCCGCATGCACGACACCCGTCAGCGGATGCGCGGGATCGACCCCGCCCACCAGCTCCACCACGGACTCCCGGTCACTGACATCGGCCGCCGCGATACGTACCTCGGCGCCCAGCCCCGCCAGCCGGTCGGCCAGTTCCCGCGCACCCGGGGCGTCCTCGCCCCGGCGGCTCGCCAGCAGCAGACGCCGAACACCCCACTCCCGTACGAGGTGCTCGGTCACGATCCGTCCGAGCGCACCGGTGCCGCCGGTGACCAGCACCGTGCCCCCGGGATCGAGGGCAGGCGGAATCTCCAGCACCAGCTTGCCCGTGTGCCTCGCCTGACTCATGAACCGGAACGCCTCCCGCGCCCGGTCCAGCGGCCAGGAACGCACGGGCAGAGGTGCCAGCTCACCGGAGGCGAACCGCTCGCCCAGCTCCCGCATCATGATCTCGATGCGGTCGGGCCCGGCGTCACCGACGAGGTCGTACACCGTGTACGTCACCCCCGGATACTCCGCGGCCACCCCCTCCGGCACCCGCAGATCCGTCTTGCCCATCTCCAGGAAACGCCCGCCGTCCGCCAGCAACCGCAGCGACGCGTCGATGAACTCGCCGGTCAGACTGTTGAGGACGACGTCCACACCACGACCGCCCGTGGCCCGGCGGATCTCCCCCTCGAAGGCCACATCCCGGGACGACCCACGATGAGCGGCGTCGACACCCATCTCCTCCAGCACCGCGTGCTTGCCGGGACTCGCGGTGGCGAACACCTCCGCCCCCAGCAGACGGGCGATCTGCACCGCCGCCAT
>DASTDN010000040.1:0-2347 GCA_035710365.1 Streptomyces sp.
ATGCGGCTCGGCCTGTTCGCCGTGTTCTCGTCGGCGGCGGGCACCCTGGGCAGCCCCGGCCAGGCCAACTACGCCGCCGCCAACGCCTACTGCGACGCCCTCGCACCGCACCGCCGCGCCCACGGCCAGGCCGGCGTGTCCATCGGCTGGGGGCTCTGGCAGGCCTCCGGTTCCGGCGGGGACGGCATGACGGGCGGACTCAGCGACACCGACGTCGCCCGGATGAGCCGTATCGGCGTCAAGGCGATGAGCGACGAGCAGGGACTCGCGTTGTTCGACGCGGCCCACCGTCACGGCGGCGCCCACCTCGTCGCCGCAGACCTGAACACCCGGGTCCTCGCGGCCCGGCCCGCCGCCGCGCTGCCCGCGCTCCTGCGCGCCTTCGCGGGCGGCCGGGGCGGCGCGCGCCCGACGGCCGCCACCGTCCGGCAGGACGTCGACTGGGCCGCGAAACTGTCCGCGCTGACCGTGGACGAACAGCACCGCACCCTGCTCGACCTGGTACGCACCCACGCGGCGGCGGTCCTCGGCCACAGCGGCACCGACGCCGTACGGGCCGACGCCGCCTTCCAGGACCTCGGCTTCGACTCGCTCACCGCCGTCGAACTGCGCAACCGCATCTCGGCCTCGACCGGACTGCGCCTGCCCGCCACGTTCATCTTCCGGCACCCCACCCCGTCCGCCATCGCCGACGAACTGCGCACCCGGCTGTGCCCCGCCGGGGCCGACCCCGCGGCGCCGCTCCTCGGCGAACTGGACAGGCTGGAGACGGCGATCACGGCACAGGCGCACGACGACGACACCCGGGGCCGTCTCGCGGCCCGGCTGCAGAGCCTGCTGTGGCGCCTCGACGACACGGCCGGCGGCACGACGGCCGGGGCCGACGGCCCGGAGGGCATCGCCGCCGCGAACGACGACCTGGAGTCCGCTTCGGACGACGAGCTGTTCGAGCTGATCGACCGAGAACTGCCTTCCTGATCAGGAGTGGAGAAGACATGCCGGGTACGAACGACACTCCGGGTCCGGGCGGGCACAGCACGTCGGGCGCGGGGCGCGCTCCGGTGACGGCGGGCGCCCCCGGGAAGGCGAACACCCCGGGGCAGGGGGGCACCCCGGCCGCGGAGCGCCCCCCGAGCACGGAGGACAAGCTCCGCCACTACCTGAAGCGCGTGACGGCCGATCTCGGTCAGACCCGTCAGCGCCTGCGCGACATGGAGGAGCGGCAGCGGGAACCGGTGGCGATCGTCGCGATGGCCTGCCGGTACCCCGGCGGCGTGGCCTCGCCCGAGGACCTGTGGGACCTGGTGGCCTCGGGCGGCGACGCCATCGGCGAGTTCCCCGCCGACCGGGGCTGGGACCTGGACTCCCTCTACCACCCGGACCCGGACCACCCCGGCACCACCTACGTACGGGAGGCAGGCTTCCTGCGGGACGCCGCACGCTTCGACGCCGACTTCTTCGGCGTCAACCCGCGCGAGGCACTCGCCGCCGACCCGCAGCAGCGCGTCCTCCTGGAAACGTCCTGGGAACTGTTCGAACGGGCCGGCATCGACCCGGCCACCCTCCGCAACACCCTCACCGGCGTGTACGCGGGCGTGTCCAGCCAGGACCACATGTCCGGCGACCGGGTGCCGCCCGAGGTCGAGGGATACGCCACCACCGGCACCCTCTCCAGCGTCATCTCCGGCCGCATCGCCTCCACCTTCGGCCTCCCGGGCCCGGCGGTCACCCTGGACACGGCGTGCTCGGCCTCCCTGGTCGCCATCCACCTGGCCTGCCAGGCGCTCCGCCAGGGCGACTGCAACCTCGCGCTCGCGGGCGGCGTCACCGTACTGTCCACGCCCACGGCGTTCGTGGAGTTCTCCCGCCAGCGCGGCCTCGCCCCCGACGGCCGCTGCAAGGCGTTCGCCGAGGCCGCCGACGGCACCGGCTTCTCCGAGGGCGTCGGCCTGCTCCTCCTGGAACGCCTCTCCGACGCGCGCCGCAACGGACACCGCGTCCTCGGCGTCGTACGCGGCTCCGCCGTCAACCAGGACGGCGCGAGCAACGGTCTCACCGCGCCCAACGACGTCGCTCAGGAACGCGTCGTCCGCCAGGCCCTGGCCAACGCCCGGGTCACCCCCGACACCGTCGACGCCGTGGAGGCCCACGGCACGGGCACCGCCCTCGGCGACCCCATCGAGAGCGGCGCCCTCCTCGCCACGTACGGCCAGGACCGGCCCGCCGACCGGCCCCTGTGGCTCGGCTCCGTCAAGTCGAACATCGGGCACACGCAGGCCGCCGCCGGAGTCGCGGGCGTCATCAAAATGGTGATGGCGATGCGCCACGGCGAACTCCCCGCGTCAAT
>DASTDN010000041.1:0-3993 GCA_035710365.1 Streptomyces sp.
CCGGACCTCACCCTGCTCGTCACGGGTGAGGTCCGGGCACAGGCGCACACGCACTCCTACGACGAACTCGCCGTCGCCGAGCCGCCCGCCCCCGCCCGGGACGACCTCGGCCTGGACGACGTGGCGTGGATGTTCTACACGTCCGGCACGACCGGCCGGCCCAAGGGCGTGCTGTCGACCCAGCGGAACTGCCTGTGGTCCGTCGCCTCCTGCTACGTGCCGGTCCCCGGGCTCACGGACCGGGACCGGGTGCTGTGGCCGCTCCCGCTGTTCCACAGCCTGTCCCACATCGCGTGCGTCCTGTCCGTCACCGTGGTCGGCGCCACCGCCCGCGTCGTCGACGGAGGCTCCGCCGAGGACGTCATCAGGATCCTTGGCGAGGACGCCCCGACCTTCCTGGCCGGTGTCCCCACCACCTACCACCACCTGCTCGAAGCCGCCCGCCGGAACGGATTCTCCGCGCCCTCCCTGCGGATCGGCCTGGTCGGCGGAGCGGTCACCGGCCCCGGGCTGCGCCGGGACTTCGAGGAGACCTTCGGGGTGCCGCTGGTCGACGCCTACGGCTCCACCGAGACCTGCGGGGCCATCACCGTCAACCCGCCGGACGGCGCCCGGGTCGAGGGCTCCTGCGGCCTGCCCGTCCCGGGCGTCGGCGTCCGCGTCGTCGACCCCGCCACCGGACTCGACGCCCCCGCCGGGCAGGAGGGCGAGGTGTGGGTCAGCGGACCGAACATCATGGTCGGCTACCACAACAACCCCGAGGCCACCGCCGCGGCCGTACGCGACGGCTGGTACCGGACCGGAGACCTGGCCCGCCGGGACCACGCCGGCTACTTCACCATCTGTGGCCGCATCAAGGAACTCGTCATCCGCGGCGGGGAGAACATCCACCCCGAGGAGATCGAGGCGGTCCTGCGCACCGTGCCCGGCGTCGCCGACGCGGCCGTCGCGGGCCTGCCGCACGACACGCTCGGAGAGGTCCCGGTCGCGTACGTGGTCCCCGGTCCCGCCGGATTCGACCTCGCGGCACTGATCGGCCGGTGCCGCGAGCAGCTCTCCGCCTACAAGGTGCCCGAACAGGTCCACGAAGTCGCCCGCATCCCGCGGACCGCGTCGGGCAAGACCAGACGACGCTCCCTGCCCGACCAGCCGAGCCGCCTGCGGTACGCGGCGGACGGCCACCACGACGCCGTGATGAGCGTCGAGTGGGTGCCGGTGCCGGTGCCGGTGCCGGTGCCGGTGCCGGGCGGCGCGCACACCGCGCGCGGGTCCTGGGCGGTGGCGGCGTGCGCCTCGCTCACGGCCGCCCCGGGAACGGCGGTCACCGGCGTACGGGACGTCCCGGACCTGGCCGCGCTGCGTGCCGCGGTCGCCGGCGGTGAGACGGCGCCCGAGGTGATCGTCCTCCGTCCCGGCCCGGCCTCCCCGAAGGGCCCCGTCGCCGCGGGGCGTGAGCGGGCCCGGCTTCTGGCGGACGAGTTGCGTGCCTGGTCCGCCGACCCGGGGCCGACCGGTTCCCGGCTGCTCGTGGTCACCCGGAACGCGGTCACGGTCACCGCCGACGACGGCCCGCAGGACCTGACGGAGACCCCGGTGTGGGCCGTCGCCCGGTCCTTCCAGGAAGCTCACCCCGAGTCCCTCACCGTCCTCGACACCGACGCGGACCCGAGCCCGGACGTCCTGTCGGCCGCCCTCGCGTCCGGTGAACCGCAGCTCGCGGTGCGGTCGGGCGCCGTGCTGACGCCCCGGCTGCGCCGCCTGCCCGTGGCCGACGGGCCGGGCACCCGGCCCTGGGCCGGAGCAGCCGGAACCGTCGTGGTCACCGGCGCGGACACGGAGCACGGCGCGGCGCTCGCCCACCGCCTCGCGACCGTCCACGGGGCGGAGAGCCTGCTGCTGGTCCGATCCCCCGGCAGCGGCAGCGGCACCGGCACCGGATCCGGTGCCGACCCCGGCTCCGGCTCCGGCCCGGCTTTCGGGACGGCACCCGAGGGGACCGAAATCCTCCAGGTGGTCGCCGACGGCGACGACCCGGAGCCGCTGCGCGCCGCGCTCGCGTCCCCGCCGGGGCGCCGGCCGGTGACCGCGGTCGTCCACGCCGCCGACGACCCCGAACTCGCCCTGCACCTGGACGCCATGACGACGGCCCACGCACTCGCCGCCTTCGTCGTGGTCACCGGCGCCGCCGGACTGCTGGGCAGCGCACTCGGCGACCCGGCCCCGGCCGTCGACGCGATCCTCTCCGAGGCGGTGGTACGGGACCGGCGGCGGCGGAACCTGCCCGCCGTCTCCCTGGCCTGGGGCGCACGTCCCGACGGCACCGGCACGGCGGCCGAGAACGACACCGGCCGTGCGCACGGCCTGCTGCTCTCCGCCTTCGACATCGCCCTCACCACCGACGTCCCGTCCCTGGCGGCTCTGAAGCCGGGCCCACCGGCCTCACGCACGGCCCGGATCCCCGCCCTCCTCAAGGCCTCGCCGGACGAGACGGTGCCCGCGCAGAGCCGGCCCGACGAGACGGTGACGGCCGGGCTGCGCGACCGCCTGGCCGGGCTGGGCGAGCGCGCGCGACTGGCGCTCCTGGAGGAGCTGGTCCGTACGGAAGCCGGTCAGGTCCTGCGACAGCCGGAGTCCGACCACCCCATCCCCTCCGACCGTGCCTTCCGCGACCTGGGCTTCACCTCGCTGGCCGTCGTCGCGCTGCGCGACCGCCTCACGGCGAGGACCGGGCTCCGACTGCCCACCACCGTCGTCTTCGACCACCCCACCCCTGCGGCCCTGGCGGCCCACCTGCGGGACGAGATCCTCGGAGTCTCCCGCCGGACGACGGAACCGGTGCGGGCGGCCGACCCCGGCGAACCGATCGCCATCGTGGGGATGGCCTGCCGGCTGCCGGGCGGCGTGACGGGCCCGGGCGACCTGTGGCGGCTGGTCAGCGAGGGCGGGGACGCGGTGTCCGGGTTCCCGGAGGACCGTGGCTGGGACCTGGAGGCGCTCTTCGACCCGGACCCCGACCGTCCCGGCACGTCGTACGCGCGTGAGGGCGGTTTCCTGCGGGGAGCGGGTCTGTTCGACGCGGGTTTCTTCGGTATCTCGCCGCGTGAGGCGCTGGCGATGGACCCGCAGCAGCGGCTGCTGCTGGAGACGTCGTGGGAGGCCCTGGAGGACGCCGGCATCGACCCGGTGTCGTTGAAGGGGACCGACGTCGGGGTGTTCTCCGGGGTGTTCGGGCAGGGCTACGGAGCCGGCGGCGGGACGCTGCCGCCCGAGATGGAGGGCTTCGCGAGCACCGGGTCGGCGGGGAGCGTGGCCTCGGGCCGGGTGTCGTACGTCCTCGGCTTCGAGGGCCCGGCGGTGTCGGTGGACACGGCGTGTTCGTCGTCGCTGGTGGCCATGCACTGGGCGGCGCAGTCCCTGCGGCAGGGCGAGTGCTCGATGGCGCTCGCGGGCGGGGCGACGGTGATGGCGACACCCGGGTCCTTCGTGGAGTTCTCCCGCCAGCGGGCCCTGGCTCCGGACGGGCGGTGCAAGGCGTACGCGGACGCCGCCGACGGCACGGGCTGGGCCGAGGGGGTGGGTGTGGTCGTCCTGGAGCGGCTGTCGGTGGCGCGGGAGCGGGGGCACCGGGTGCTGGCCGTCGTCCGTGGGTCGGCGGTGAACCAGGACGGCGCGTCCAACGGCCTGACCGCGCCCAACGGCCTTTCCCAGCAGCGAGTCATCCGCAGGGCTCTCGCCCACGCCGGTCTCGTCCCGTCCGACGTGGACGTGGTGGAGGGCCACGGGACGGGGACGGCGCTGGGCGATCCGATCGAGGCGCAGGCGTTGCTGGCGACGTATGGACAGGGGCGTGAGCCCGGGCGGCCGTTGTGGCTGGGGTCGTTGAAGTCGAACGTCGGTCATACGCAGGCGGCGGCGGGTGTCGCGGGCGTGATCAAGATGGTGCAGGCGCTGCGGCACGGTGTGATGCCTCCGACGCTGCACGTGGACGAGCCG
>DASTDN010000042.1:0-12819 GCA_035710365.1 Streptomyces sp.
GGGGTCCGTAGAGGCGTTTCCGGGGGGTGGCCCGGCTTCGGCCACCGGGTCGGCTCCGGCCGTACGGGCCTCCGGTGATGCGTCGGCCTCCCCGTCCACGTCCCCGTTCGCTTCCTCAGCCCCGGCCACCCCGTCTACCTCGTCCGCCCCGTCCGCCCCGTCGTCCGGGGGGCGCGGGCACGCCGAGCGGGGCGCGCCGTCCGTCGGCGAGTCGGTGTCCCGGGCCGGGAGTGCCCCCGGCGAGGGGCGAGTGCGTCCGGGGCGGAGCGGGGAGGCGCGGGAGCAGGGCCGGACGACGCCGAGGCCCGACGTCACCGCCGTCCCCCGGGGCGAGGTGGACGAGGACGTCGCTCCCGTGCCGTCGGACACCGTGCGGGAAACGGGCGTGCCGCAGGACGCCACCGGCTCCGAGCGGGCCGTCGGGCCGCCGCCGAACGTGCTGCCGCTGGGCAGCGGGCTGGTCCTCACCGGCCTCGGCCTGGGACTCGCCCTCCTCGGCCTGCGGCTGCGCCGCGCCTGAGCCTTCCCGTCCGGGTCGTCCGGCGTCGCGGGGCCCACGGGACCGGGTTTCACGGCCCGCGTCGATCCGCCCGGCAGGGCCCGGCGGCCCTCCCGGTCCTCTCCTCCCGGTGCTACGGGGCCGACAGCAGCACCTTGCCGACGTGGCCGCTCTCCTCCACGACCCGGTGGGCGGCGGAAGCCTCCGGCATCGGGAGTCCGCGGTCGACGACCGGGCGTACCCGGCCCGCTTCGATCAGCGGCCAGACGTGCTCCCGTACGGCCGCCACGATCGCCGCCTTCTCCGCCGGGGGGCGGGCACGCAGCGAGGTCGCGCTGACGGCGGCCCGTTTGCGCAGCAGCGCGCCGATGTTCAGCTCGCCCTTCGCACCGCCCTGCATGCCGATGATCGCGAGGCGGCCGTTGACGGCGAGGGCCCGGACGTTGCGGTCCAGGTACTTCGCGCCCATGTTGTCGAGGATGACGTCGGCGCCCGCCCCGTCCGTGGCCTTCGCGATCTCGGCGACGAAGTCCTGTTCGCGGTAGTTGACCAGGATGTCCGCGCCGAGCCGGGCGCACTGCTCCAGTTTCTCCGCCGTGCCCGCCGTGACGGCCACCGTGGCTCCGACTGCACCGGCCAGTTGGATCGCCATGGTGCCGATGCCGCTGGAGCCGCCGTGCACGAGGAGTGTCTCGGCCGGGCGCAGGCGGGCGACCATGAAGACGTTGGACCAGACCGTGCAGACCACCTCGGGCAGCGCGGCGGCCCGCGTCAGGTCCACGCCCTTCGGCACGGGCAGGAGCTGGCCCGCGGGTACGGCGACCTTCTCGGCGTAGCCGCCGCCGGAGAGCAGCGCGCACACCTCGTCGCCGACGGACCAGCCGGACACGCCGGTGCCGAGTGCCGTGATCCGCCCGGAGCACTCCAGGCCGGGGTACGGCGACGCGCCGGGCGGGGGGTCGTAGAAGCCCTGTCGCTGCAGGATGTCGGCCCGGTTGACGGCGGAGGCCGCCACCTCGACCAGGACTTCGCCCTCGCCGGGCACCGGGTCGGGGACCTCGGCCCACACCAGCGCCTCGGGCCCTCCGGGTTCGGGAATCGTGATCGCATGCATGAAGGCGACGCTACTCCCCGGGTTCGCCGGAGCCTCCGCGATGAGTTTGAGTGGCGGGGAGAGTCTCACCCCGCGTAATACGAGCTTGCGGAAGGACCCCAGCATGAGCACACAGACGTCCGGCCCGGCGATCGAGACGGCGGGGCTGGTGAAGACGTTCGGCGGGACCCGGGCCGTCGACGGTGTGGACCTGTCCGTACCGGCCGGCACGGTCTACGGGGTCCTCGGACCGAACGGCGCGGGCAAGACCACCACGGTGAAGATGCTCGCCACCCTGCTGCGACCCGACGGCGGCCAGGCCCACGTCTTCGGGCACGACGTCGTGCACGAGGCGGACGAGGTGCGCGCCCGCGTCAGCCTCACCGGGCAGTACGCGTCCGTGGACGAGGACCTCACCGGCACGGAGAACCTGGTCCTGCTGGGCCGGCTCCTCGGCCACCACAAGAAGGCCGCGCGGGAGCGTGCCGCGCAGCTGCTGGAGGCGTTCGGGCTGTCGGAGGCCGCGGCGAAGCAGGTCAAGCACTACTCGGGCGGCATGCGGCGGCGGATCGACATCGCCGCGTCCATCCTCAACACCCCCGACCTGCTCTTCCTCGACGAGCCGACGACCGGGCTCGACCCGCGCAGCCGCAACCAGGTGTGGGACATCGTCCGGGCGGTCGTCGCCCAGGGCACGACCGTGCTGCTGACCACGCAGTACCTGGACGAGGCCGATCAACTGGCGTCCCGGATCGCCGTCATCGACCGCGGCAAGGTCATCGCGGAGGGCACGAAGGGCGAGCTGAAGGCGTCCGTCGGCGCGGGCAGCGTCCATCTGCGGCTCCGGGACGCCGGGCAGCGGCAGCTCGCGGCGGACGTCCTGCTGCGCACCCTGGACGCGCACGTACAGCCCGAGCCCGACCCGCTGGCGCTGACGGCCCGCCTCGGCTCGGCCGCCGCGGCCGGCGCCGCGGCCGCCCAGGACAGCGCGGCGGAGCAGGCGGCCCGCGCGCTCGGCGAGCTGGCCCGCGCGGGGGTCACCGTCGACAACTTCTCGCTGGGGCAGCCCAGCCTGGACGAGGTGTTCCTCGCCCTCACCGGCCACGACACGCACGAGCCCGCGGACACCCATGCCCCCGGCACCGACGACGGGCCGGTCGCCCGTCACGCGAAGGACGAGGTGGCGGTATGAGCATCACCGCGACGACCCCCGAGACCACCGAACTCGCGCCGGTCAGCGCCGAGTCGCTCGCCGCGCTGCTCGTCGCCGGGGAACGCCCGCCGCGGCCCAGTGCGCTGTCGGCCTCGCTGACGTTCGGCTGGCGGGCCGTGCTGAAGATCAAGCACGTGCCGGAGCAGCTCTTCGACGTGACCGCGTTCCCGATCATGATGGTGGTGATGTACACGTACCTGTTCGGCGGGGCGCTGGCCGGGTCGCCGGAGGAGTACATCCAGTTCCTGCTGCCGGGCATCCTCGTGATGTCGGTCGTGATGATCACCATGTACACCGGCGTGTCGGTGAACACGGACATCGAGAAGGGCGTCTTCGACCGCTTCCGCACCCTGCCGATCTGGCGGCCCGCCACGATGGTCGGCTATCTGCTCGGCGACGCCCTGCGCTACGCCATGGCGTCCGTCGTCATGCTCACCGTCGGCATCGTCCTCGGCTACCGGCCCGACGGCGGCGTGGACGGGGTACTCGCCGGGATCGGACTGCTGATCGTCTTCTCGTTCGCGTTCTCGTGGATCTGGACGATGTTCGGGCTGATGCTGCGGACCGAGAAGTCGGTCATGGGGGTCAGCATGATGGTGATCTTCCCGCTCACCTTCCTGTCCAACGTCTTCGTCGACCCGCAGACCATGCCGGGCTGGCTGCAGGCCTTCGTCAACAACAGCCCGGTCACCCATCTCGCGTCCGCGGTGCGGGGTCTGATGGCGGGCGAGGGGCCGACGGCCGAGGTGGCCTGGACGCTGGGCTGGGCGGCCGTGCTCGTGCTCGTCTTCGGACCGATCACCATGCGGCTGTACAACCGCAAGTAGCCCGGCCTCGGCCCACCGGTCCGGCCGGTGATCTGGGCTGGTGGCCGGGACCTGGGGCTGGTGTCCGCTGACCTGGGCTGGTCTGGATTGGGCCGGCTGGTCTGGACGGGAGTGGGTCGGCTGGCTGGGCTGGTCCTGCTGACTCGGGCTGGTCCGGCTGGCCTGAGCTGGGCCAGCTGGTCTGGATTGGGCCGGCTGGTCTGTACGGGAGTGGGTCGGCTGGCCTGGACCGGAGAGGGTCGGCTGGCCTGGACGGGTTCGAGTCCGGGGTGGCCCCGGTCCGGACGGGGCCTGCTCCCCGGCTGGGCCGGTCGCGGTCCTGGTCGCACTCCGGGCCGGTCGCGGTCCCGGTCCCCGTCCGGGCCGGTCGCGGGCCGGTCCCACTCCGGGCCGGTTGCGGGTCAGGCCGGGCGTGGTCCGGCCAGCCTTGGTCCGGGCCGGTAGCAGTCCGGGCCGGTCGCGGTCCGGTCCGTTTGGCCTGGTGTCGGGCAGCCCCGGTGCGGTCCCGCCGCGATCGTGAGCAACAGCCGGCACCCGGGCCGGGGAGCCGGTGGGGGTCCTGTGGTCAGTCCTGCGGTATCGGCCGGGCGTCGGGCGCGACCTGTGTGCCCGGCGACGCGCGCACGATGGTGATGAGCCGGTCCGTCAACTGCACCGTCCCGACGGCCGGATCGTCGAATCCGAGCACCCGGTGCCCGCGCAGCACGCTCAGCACCAGGTCCTCCAACTGCCTCGGCTTCATGCCCACCTCGGCCTTTATGGCCGGACGTTCGACGATGTCGAGGCCGCTGCCCTGCTGGATGAGGTCCTCCATCACCATGCCGGCAGCGGGGCTCAGCACGGACAGGCCGAGCAGCCGGCCGGCGGCGCTGGCGCTGGTGATGACCGCGTCGGCGCCGGACTGCTTCAGCAGCGGCGCGTTCTCCTCTTCCCGTACCGCAGCCACGATCTTGGCTCCCCGGTTCATCTGCCGGGCCGTCAGTGTCACCAGCACCGCCGTGTCGTCGCGCTGGGTCGCGATGATGATCTGCCGCGCCCGGTGCACCTCGGCACGGCGCAGGACCTCACTGCGCGTCGCGTCCCCTATGACACCCGCGTAGCCATAGGCACTCGCCGCCTCGATGGCCTTGGTGCTGGGGTCGACCACGACGACCTGTTCCTTCTTCAGGCCCGTCGCACACACGGTCTGGATCGCCGACCTGCCCTTGGTGCCGAAGCCGACGACGACGGTGTGATCACGCAAGGTGGACCTCCAGCGGTTCAGTCGCCACTCCTCCCGAGTGCGTTCGGTGAGGGCCTCCAGCGTGGTACCGACCAGGATGATCAGGAACAGCACCCGCAGTGGCGTGATGACGAAGATGTTGGTGAGCCGGGCGGCGTCGCCCACGGGCGTGATGTCGCCGTATCCGGTGGTGGAGAGGGTGACGGTCGCGTAGTAGAAGGCGTCGAGGAGATCGACGGAGCCGTCGGCGTTGTCGCCGTAGCCGCCGCGGTCGACGTAGACGATCAGCGCGGTCACGACGAGGACCACCAGGGCCATGCACAACCGCTTGAGGACCTGACGGACCGGGTGCTCCACCATCTGCCTCGGCAGCTTCACCCGGTGGGTCACAAACTGTTCGTTCGCCTGGCGGGCGATCGCGTCCTGGCCCGGGAGTTTCACGTGAAACACACTCCGATTCCGCCGGTGGCCCAAGGCAAGTCGAGCACTTCTGTCTCCTGACCCTGCCGCGCGCCACCGGGCGGTACGACGGCCAGAGCGTCGGCTCCCGCGATTCCGCGCAGCATGGCCGGTCCGTTGTAGTGCAGGGGCACCGCACTGTCGCCGCGCAGCACGACGGGGACGAGCCGGGTCTCATGGGGGTGCCCCGGAACCGCGTCCCGAAGCGGCAGCGCGTACGGCTCCGGAACCGGCCGGGCGGAAAGGGTCCTCAGCAGCGGCTCGGCCAGCGTGAGCAGCCCGGACACGGCCGCGAGCGGGTTGCCGGGCAGGCCCACGAGGAACCGGCCGTCCCTGAGCCGGGCCAGCAGCATCGGATGCCCGGGGCGCACCTCGACCCCGTCGACGAGGAGTTCGGCGCCGATGCGGTGCAGGGTGGGGTGGAGGTGGTCGACGGGTCCTGCGGCGGTGCCGCCCGTGGTGACGACGAGGTCAGTACCCGCACCGGTGCCGGTGACGATGCCGGTACCGGTGCCGACTTCGGCGTGGATGCCGTCCGCGGTGCCGGTACTGGTACCGGCGTGAGTGCCAGTCACAGGGCCGGTACCGGTACCGGCGTGAGTGGCGGTACTGGTTCCGGTGAGCGCGTGGGGGAGGGCGTCGGCGTCGTCCCCGAGCCTCCGGACGGCGGTGACGTCGGCGCCGAGCGCCCGCAGCCAGGGCGGGAGCATCGGGCCGAGGGCGTCACGGATCAGGCCGTCGCGCGGCAGGCCCTGCGTCAGCAACTCGTCGCCGAGGACGAGGACTTCGACGCGGGGGCGCGGCACGGCCGTCAGGGTGTCGTATCCGGCGGCGGCGGCCAGACCGAGAACGGCCGGGGTGACGAGCGTCCCCTCGGGCAGCAGCCGGTCTCCGCCGCGGCACTCCTGGCCGCGGGGCCGGATGTCCTGGCCGTGCACGACGTCGCGGGTGGCGTACAGGGTGCCCTTGCCGTCCGTGCGGCCGTGCTCGGAGCGCAGTACGGCGGTGGTGTCGTACGGGATGCGGGCGCCGGTCGCGATGCGCACGGCCTCGCCGTCGGTGAGCGGCTCGTGCTCGGCGTGCCCGGCGAGAACACCCTCGTCGCGGACGTTCCAGGGGCCCGGCCCGGCGACGGCCCAGCCGTCCATCGCGGACGTGTCGAAGGACGGCAGGTCGGTGAGCGCGGGCAGGGCGGCGGCCAGGGTCAGGCCGAGCGCGGCGTCGAGCGGTACGGAGACGGGGGCACGCCGGGAGCCGGGACGCGGGGCGCGTGCGGCGGTGGCGCGGGCCTCGGGCCAGGACATGCCGCGGCGCCGGCCCCCCGACCGCCCGCCCGGGCCGGAACCCGCGCCGGAAGGGGCGGACGGCGAGGGCCCGGGGGAGACGGACGAGACGGGGCGCCCGCCCGCGGGGCGGGCCGGTGGGTTTCCCCCCGCGTCCCGTACGAGGGCGAGTGCCTGCTCGACGTCGAGGTCGTCGGCGTCCTGGCCGTCGGCCTCGCGGCCGTCCCGGGTGCGGTGCGGGGTCATCCGGCGTCCGGCAGGGTGCCCGGTGTGCCGGGTGCACCTGATGTGCCGTGTGCACCCGGAGTGCCGGGGCGCATCGTTCCGGCGTCGGTGGCGGGGGCGGTCGTCCCGTCGGCCGGGTCGGCTTCCGCACCGGTGGCGGTGACCGCGGCGGTACCCGCGGCGGGCGGCCCGTCGCTTCCGCTCGCCGACTCGGCGACGGGCGGGCCGGCCGGTGTTTCCGGGCCCTTCGGTGCTGCCGGACCGTCCGGTGCTGCCGGGCCGTCCGGTCCTGCCGGGCTGCTGGGTGCCGCCGGGTCGTCCTCGCTCGACTCGTCCGCCCAGCGCGTGGCGAGCGCCGCCGCCCTGCGGGCCGCCTCGGCGACGGCTTCGGGGCCACCGCCCGACCGTGCGGCGGCGTACCCGACGAGGAAGGTGGTCAACGGTGCGGCGGGCCTGGCCACGCCGTGGGCGGCGTCACGGGCCAGGTCGAGCAGGGCGTCGGTGTCGACGTCCAGGTCGATGCCCAACTCGTCCTTGACTGCGGAGATCCATTCATCCAACACGTGCTCATGCTCCCTGATGCGTGTCCTGGCCGTGGCGATGTCGGCCCAGGTGTCGCAGTCGAAGGACGCTACAGGGTCCGGGAGTCGGGCCAGCCGGAGCCCCCCGGTGAGCCGGCGCAGCGGGAGTCCGGCGAGACCGCCGTGGCGGGCGGCGAGTGCGGCGAGGTCCCGGCGCAGTACGGCGGTCCGGTACGCGGCGACGAGCGGCTGGTCGCGGCCGTCGGCGTCCGTGAGCAGCACGCAGTCGGCCGTGCCCGCCCGCAGCGCGGCCAGCAGCCGCCCCACCGTGGCCGGGGCGAGGAAGGGCAGGTCGGCGGAGAGCACCAGGACGTCGTCGGCGTCCGTGCGGCGCAGTCCGGCGTCGAGGGCGGCGAGCGGGCCGCCGCCGGGCGGGTCCTCGCGCGCCCAGAGCACGGGCCGCGCGGTGGGCCGGGGGTCGGCGACGACGACCGTGGCCCGGGCACCGGTGCACGCGGTCAGCACCCGGTCGAGCAGGGCCCGTCCGCCCACCCGCACGCCGGGCTTGTCGGCACCGCCGAGCCGCCGCGCGGCCCCGCCAGCCAGCACGACGGCGTCGTACGCGTCGTACGCGGTGAGGTCCGTCGGCGGCGCGGGGCGGTTACCGGCGCCCGCATCGCCGGAGGGGTCGTACGCGTTCACCCCCCGAGTATGGGCGCCGGGTGGATCATTGCCACCACCGCCGCCGCATGTGGACGGGCTGCGTGGCGGGGGCGGGGAGGGGACCGGCGAAGAAACCCGGCAGGGCTCGCCGGAGGGCGGCGGTGGGGGCGTGAGCGGGGCGGGACCGTCACCGCGTTTTGTGGCGGCCCGTGACCGGGCACGCGGTGGCCCACGACCGGGGAGCCACCGTCCTCGCCCCCGCCCTCACCTCACTTCACCTCATCTCACAGCGTCCGCAGCAGCACCGCCGGCTGTTCCACGCAGTCCGCCACGTACCGCAGGAAGCCGCCCGCCGTGCCTCCGTCGCACACCCGGTGGTCGAAGGTGAGCGAGAGCTGGACGACCTGCCGCACCGCCAGCTCGCCCTCGTGCACCCACGGCTTGGGGATGATGCGGCCGACGCCGAGCATGGCGGCCTCGGGGTGGTTGATGATCGGGGTGGAACCGTCGACGCCGAACACGCCGTAGTTGTTCAGCGTGAACGTGCCGCCCGTGAGGTCGGCCGGTGTCAGGGTCCCGGTCCGGGCGGCCTCGGTCAGCCTCCCGAACTCCGCGGTCAGCGACTCGGCGTCCCGCCTCTGCGCGTCCCGGACGACCGGCACGACGAGCCCCCGGTCGGTCTGCGCGGCGAAGCCGAGGTGCACCTGGTCGAACCGGACGATCTCCCTGGCGGCCGTGTCCACCGTGGAGTTGAGCTCCGGGAAGCGTGCCAGCGCGGCCGTGCAGATCCGCGCCAGCAGGGCGACCAGGGAGATCTTCGGCCCGCCCGCGGCGTTCATCGCGGTCCGGGCACGCATCAGCTCCGTGGCGTCGGCGTCCACCCAGCACGTCGCGTCCGGGATCTCCCGACGGCTCCGGCTCAGCTTGTCGGCGACAGCGCCCCGGACCCCCTTCAGCGGAGTGCGTACGCCCTCGCCCGCGCGGGTGCCGGCCGGGGCGGGGGCCCGGTCGAGCGCCCCGGGGGACGCCGACGCGGCCTGCCCGCGCGCGTGCGGCTCGGACGGCGTCCGCGCGGGGCCCTGCGTGGCGGCCCGCAGGGCGCCCTCCACGTCCGCCCGCAGGATCAGCCCGTCCGGGCCGGAGCCGGAGACCTGCCTGAGGTCCAGCCCGTTCTCCCGCGCCAGCCGCCGGACCAGCGGCGAGATCACCGGTACGGGACCGTCGGGCCTGACGGGCCCGGCGGACGTCCCGTCGACGGCCCTGACCTGACCGTTCACCGGCCCGGACACGTCATTCGCTCCGGGCGCGCCGGACTCGGCGCGGACCGGCTGCCCCGGCCGCACCCGGCGCCTGCGCGCCGGCGCCTCCGAGGTGCCGTACCCGACCAGGACGTTCCCCGAGCCGGCCGTGCCCTCGGCCGACACGCCGGACGACCTGCCCGCGTCCGCGGCCGCCTGCCCCGGCGCGGACGGCGCGGCCGGTGTGCCGGAGCCCGCCGCACCCGGGTCCGGGGCTCCCCGCTCGTCGGCGGGTGCCCCCACGGCGACCGTCAGCAGCGGCGCCCCCACGGGCAGTTCCGTGCCCTCCTCGCCGAAGCGGGCGGTGACCACGCCGCCGTACGGGCACGGCACCTCGACCATCGCCTTGGCCGTCTCGACCTCCACCACCGGCTGGTCGATCGCGACGACGTCGCCGACCTGGACCAGCCAGCGCACGATCTCCGCCTCCGTGAGCCCCTCACCGAGGTCGGGAAGCCTGAACTCCAGCACCTGTGCCATCAGCTCCCGGCCTCCCACTGGAGACGCCCCACGGCGTCGAGGATCCGGTCCACACCGGGCAGGTGGTGGCGCTCCAGCATCGGCGGCGGGTACGGGATGTCGAACCCGGCGACGCGCAGCACCGGCGCCTCCAGGCGGTGGAAGCAGCGCTCCGTGACGCGGGCCGCGATCTCCCCGCCCGGCCCGCCGAAGGAACCCGACTCGTGGACGACGACCGCGCGGCCCGTGCGCCGCACCGAGGCGCACACCGTCTCGTCGTCGAACGGCACCAGCGAGCGCAGGTCGACGACTTCGAGGTCCCAGCCCTCGGCCCGAGCCGCCTCCGCCGCCGCCAGGCAGACGGGGACGGACGGCCCGTACGTGATGAGCGTGGCGCTGCGCCCCGTGCGCCGCACCACCGCGCGGCCGATGGGCTCGACGGGTGCCGGTTCCTCGGGGTTCCAGGAGTCCTTCGACCAGTACAGCCGCTTCGGCTCCAGGAAGACGACCGGATCGTCGGAGGCGATCGACGCGCGCAGCAGGCCGTAGGCGTCGGCGACGGTCGCGGGCGTGACGACATGGAGCCCCGGAGTCGCCATGTAGTACGCCTCGGACGAGTCGCTGTGGTGCTCGACGCCGCCGATGCCGCCGCCGTAGGGCACGCGGATGGTCAGCGGGAGCGGCATCGCGCCGCGCGTGCGGTTGCGCATCCGCGAGACATGGCTGATGAGCTGCTCGAACGCCGGGTAGGCGAACGCGTCGAACTGCATCTCCACGACCGGCCGCAGTCCGTACATCGCCATGCCGACGGCCGTGCCGAGGATGCCCGCCTCGGCGAGCGGGGTGTCCGTGCAGCGGTCCTCGCCGAACTCCTTGGCCAGTCCGTCGGTCACCCGGAACACACCGCCGAGGGTGCCGACGTCCTCGCCCATGACGTGCACGGTGGGGTCGGCGGCCATGGCGTCGCGCATCGCGCGCGTGAGGGCCTGGGCCATGGTGGCCGGCTTGACGGCGACGGTCGTCATCGACGCTCCCCCTCGGGCTCGGTGCCGGTCCCGGCCTCGGCCTCGGCCTCGGCGGCCAGTTCGGCGCGCAGCATGGCGCGCTGCTCGCGCAGTTGCGGCGTGAGTTCGGCGTAGACGTCGGTGAACAGGTCCATCGGGTCGAGCGCCGGGTCCTGGTTCATCCGCTCGCGCAGCCCGGCCGCCATCTCCTCGGCGGCGTCCCGCGCGGCGCGCGTGGCCGCCTCGTCGAGCAGACTGCGGTCGGTCAGCTCCCGCTCCAGCAGGCGGATCGGATCGTGCTCCCGCCAGGTCTCCACCTCGGCGTCGCCGCGGTAGCGGGTCGCGTCGTCGGCGTTGGTGTGCGCCTCCAGGCGGTACGTCACCGCCTCCACGAGCGTGGGGCCGCCGCCCTCACGCGCGCGGCGCACGGCGTCGGAGAGCACCTCGTGCACGGCCGCCGCGTCGTTGCCGTCGACGAGCCGGCCGGGCATGCCGTAGCCGACGGCCTTGTGGGCCAGCGTCGGCGCCGCGGTCTGCTTGGCGAGCGGCACGGAGATCGCGAAGCCGTTGTTCTGGACGAGGAAGACGACCGGTGCCTGCCAGACGGCCGCGAAGTTCAGCGCCTCGTGGAAGTCGCCCTCGCTGGTGCCGCCGTCGCCGACCATCGCGAGCGCCACCACGTCGTCGCCCTTGAGGCGGGCGGCGTGGGCGAGCCCGACGGCGTGCGGGAGCTGTGTGGCGAGCGGTGTCGACAGCGGCGCGACGCGGTGCTCGTAGGGGTCGTAGCCGGTGTGCCAGTCGCCGCGCAGCAGGGTGAGCGCCTCGACGGGGTCGACGCCGCGTGCCACGACCGCGAGGGTGTCGCGGTAGCTCGGGAAGAGCCAGTCGCGCTCCTCCAGCACCAGGGCGGCGGCGACCTCGCAGGCCTCCTGGCCGGTGCTGGACGGGTAGACGGCGAGTCTGCCCTGCTTGGTGAGGGCGGTCGCCTGCGTGTTGTAACGGCGGCCGAGGACCAGCTCCGCGTACAGCCTGCGCAGCAGGTCGGGATCGGCCTGCGCGGCGGCCTCGGTGCCGAGGACGCGGTACGGCTCGGCGTCGGGCAGCAGCGGCGCGGGGTCCGTGCGGGGCTGCCAGGCGGGCGGCGGGAACGGCCGGTAGGCGCCCCGCTCCTCCATGACCGTCATGACGGCACCTCCTGGTGGGAGCGGCATCGAAGGCGCGGCATCTGTGACGCGCCTCACCTACCGATTGTTCGGTCGTCGGCACATTTTGGCTACAGGCGGCCCCAGGCTGTGGACAAACGGTTCTGCACAACCTGAAATGAACGCAGTACGTCCATGGTAGAGAGGTGGGGGGAGATGGCATCTGAACAAATGGCCGAGGGGGCGGACCCCGGCAGCCCCCTGCCGCCCCCGCGTCCGCTGGATTCCATAGATCAGGACATCCTGAAGATGCTCCAGGCGGACGGCCGCGCCTCGATCCGCTCGGTCGCCGAACGGGTGCACGTCTCGCGGGCGAACGCCTACTCACGCATCAACCGTCTCATCGAGGACGGCGTGATCCGCGGTTTCGGCGCGCGCGTGGACCATCAGCGGGCGGGTCACAGCACGTCGGCGTACATCACGCTGAAGATCGTCCAGAACTCCTGGCGCACGGTGCGCGAACAGCTCAGGAAGCTGCCCGGGGCCTCCCACATCGCGCTGATGGGCGGGGACTTCGACGTGCTGCTCATGGTGCACGTGGCCGACAACCGGGCGCTGCGCGAGGTGGTGCTGACCCGGCTCCAGGCGATCCCGGAGGTGCTCAGCACCCGCACGCTGCTGGTCTTCGAGGAGGAGGACCTGGAGCCCCCGGCCTGACCGCCGGACGGACCACCGGCGGCGCCCAGCGGCGGACCGGACACAGCCCGCCGACGGACCGGACACGGCCCGCCGAACCCGGCGGCCCCGGTCAGCCGGGGCCCGTCCCGCCGGCGGACCCGCTCAGCCCTCGTCCTTGCGCAGCCCGTCGAACACCAGCCGCACCACCGCGTCCGCGACCTCGCGCTCCCCCA
>DASTDN010000043.1:0-6135 GCA_035710365.1 Streptomyces sp.
CGTGCCGTCGAAGGGGTCGGTGCCGATGCGTTCGGCGTACAGGTCGGTGAGCGTGTTGAGGACGTACCCCTCGAAGTGCTCGCGGGCCGCGTTGTGCGGCAGGCCGGTGGCGCGGGCCCGGTCGCGGGCCACCCGCACCAGCCCGTCGTCCAGCATCAGCACCTCCCGCTCGTGCTCCACGGTCACGACGGGATCGGGCAGCGCCTGCCGGGCGCGCACCACCGCGGCGAGGACGTCCGCCATGCCCGCGCGGCCCTTCACGGCGGCGGCCCGGGGCTCGTCGGAGGCGGTGGCCCGGACGCCCGGGTACAGCTCGCCGACCGTCGCCAGCAGCACGCCGGTCTCGCCGAGGGAGGGCAGCACCTCGCCGATGTAGCCGAGGAACGCCGGGTTCGGCCCGACGATCAGCACGGCCCGCTTGGCGAGCAGCTCACGGTGCTCGTACAGCAGGTAGGCGGCGCGGTGCAGGGCGACGGCGGTCTTGCCGGTGCCGGGCCCGCCCTCCACGACGAGGACGCCGCGGTGCGGGGCGCGGATGACGCGGTCCTGGTCGGCCTGGATGGTGCGCACGATGTCGCCCATGCGGCCGGTGCGGGCGGAGGTGAGGGCGGCGAGCAGGACGGCGTCGCCCGTGGGGTCCTCGTGGCCGGTGCGGGTGGTGTCGCCGAGGTCGAGGATCTCGTCGTGCAGGCCGGTGACGCGGCGCCCGTCGGTGGAAATGTGCCGCCGGCGCCTGAGGCCCATCGGGGTGTGCCCGGTGGCCAGGTAGAAGGGGCGGGCGACGTCGGCGCGCCAGTCGATGAGGACGGGGGTGCGCTCGGCGTCGTCGGCGCGCAGGCCGATGCGGCCGATGTGGTACGTCCCGGTCGCCGTGCGCCCCCCGGACGCGGTGGCGGCCTCCTCGGCCGTGGGGGCCTCCTCGGCCGTCCCGGTTCCGGCCGTCCCGGTTCCGGCGGTCCCGGCCGCCTCGGCCGCCTCGGGGGTGAGGTCGATGCGGCCGAAGCACAGGGACCCGTCGACCGCGTTCAGCGCGGCGAGCAGTCCGGAGCGCTCGGCGACGAGGACGTCCCGCTCCAGCCTGGCCTGCCGGGGGGTGTGGCTCTGCCCGAGCGCGTCGGTGACGGCGGTCTCGGCGTCGCCGCGCAGCGCGTCCACGCGGGCGTACAGCCCGTCGATGAATTCCTGCTCGCGCCGCAATTCGCCGTGGGGACATTCCCGGTTTCCGCTGTTTGACAATTCCACTCCCGCCCGGATATACTCTGCTCAGTGAACTTCTTCGCGACCGCATTTCCATGAAGTCGCGAATTCTCGAATATACGCAAAGAAATCCCCCGAGGGCAATTCCTCGGGGGATTTTCTCGTGTCACCGGTCGCGGGTCGCCGTACGGACGGCCGCGTGGGCGGCGGCCGCCGGGCGGGAGGACCGTCCGCGGGCCCACGGTTCAGGCACGGGCCCGCGGACGATCCGGTCGGGGGGCCCGCTCAGGCCTTGCTGAGCTTCTTCTCACCGCCCGGACCCGGCAGCTCCGGGCCCGTACCCGCGTAGCCGCCGGCACTCCCGTCGTGACCACCGTGACCGTCGTCCAGCAGAGTCCGCTCGTCGAACGGGATGCGCCCGGCGAGGACGTCGTCCACACGGGCCCGGTCGATCTCCCTGGTCCAGGTGCCGATCAGCACGGTCGCGACGGCGTTGCCCGCGAAGTTCGTCAGGGCGCGCGCCTCGCTCATGAAGCGGTCGATGCCGACGATCAGGCCGATGCCGTCCACCAGCGCCGGCTTGTGCGACTGCAGGCCACCGGCCAGGGTCGCGAGGCCCGCGCCGGTCACCCCCGCCGCGCCCTTCGAGGCGACCAGCAGGAACAGCAGCAGCGGAATCTGCTCGCCGACGCTCATCGGCGTACCCATGGCGTCGGCGATGAACAGCGAGGCCATGGTCATGTAGATCATTGTGCCGTCGAGGTTGAACGAATAACCGGTCGGCACGGTGATGCCGACGACGGGCTTGCTGACGCCCATGTGCTCCATCTTCGCGATGAGCCGCGGCAGCGCGGACTCCGACGAGGACGTGGAAAGGATCAGCAGGAACTCCCGCCCCAGGTACCTGAACAGGGTGAGGACGTTCAGCCCGGACACGATCTTCAGCATCGCCCCGAGCACGATGAAGACGAACAGCACACAGGTGATGTAGAAGCCCAGCATCAGGACGGCGAGGCTCTTGAGGGCGTCGACACCGGCCGAGCCGGTCACCGCCGCCATCGCGCCGAACGCGCCCACCGGCGCCGCCCACATGATCATCGCCAGGACGCGGAACACGAGCCGCTGGATGTGCTCGACACCGCGCAGCACCGGCTGCCCCGCCCTGCCCATCGCCTGGAGCGCGAAGCCGCACAGCAGCGCGATCAGCAGCGTCTGCAGGACCTCGCCCTCGGTGAACGCGGACACGATCGTCACCGGGATGATCCCCAGCAGGAACTCCGTGGTGTCCTTCGCCTCCGCGTCGACCTGGGCGTGCCCGGTCTCCTTCACGGCGTCGGTGACGGCGAGGCCGGTACCGGGCTCCAGGATGTTGCCCACGAGCAGGCCGATGGCCAGCGCCACCAGCGACATCACCAGGAAGTAGCCGAGTGCGATGCCGCCCACGGCACCGACCTTCGCGGCCTTCCGCACCGACCCGATGCCCAGCACGATCGTGCAGAAGATGATCGGGGAGATCATCATCTTGATCAGGTTCACGAAGCCCGTGCCGATCGGCTTCAGCTCCACCGCGAAATCGGGAGCGATCAGGCCGACGGCGATACCGAGGGCCACCGCGATGATCACCGCGATGTAGAGGTAGTGGGTCCGGTCCCGCCTCACGGGGACCTTCGGATTCCGTGCGGGTGGGATGTCGGCGGCGGCGCTGGTCACGGCGGCCCTCCAGGAGAAGTGGTACGGGGGGTGCCGTGCACTATGGCGCGGGCTGTGAGCGCGGTCACCCTTCCGTTCATTTAGTTCACCGCCGTACGGCCGGGCACACTGAGCGCCATGCGCCTTCCCGTCCCCCGCCCCCGCTCCCTGGCGGGCCAGCTCTTCGCGATGCAGGCCGTGCTCCTCGCGGTCGTCGTCGCCGGGTACGCGCTGTTCACGTACGTCGGCGACCGCAGCCAGGCCGAGGAGGCGGCGGGCCGGCAGGCCGCGGCGGTGGCCCGCACGGTAGCCGACTCGCCGTCCGTGCGGGAGGCCATCCGCACCGAGGACCCCTCGGCCGCGCTCCAGCCGTACGCGCTGCGCGTGGTGCGCCACGCCGACGTCGACTTCGTCACGATCATGAACCCGCGGGGCATCCGCTGGACCCACCCCGACCCCCGGCAGCTCGGCCAGCGCTTCCGGGGCCACACCGCGCCCGCCCTGGAGGGGCACAGCTTCACCGAGACGTACACCGGCACCCTCGGCCCGTCCGTCCGCTCCGTCACCCCGGTACGGGACGGCGGCCGGATCGTGGGCCTGGTCAGCGCGGGCATCCGGGTCGACGCGATAAGCGAACGCGTACGGGGCCAGCTCACGGCGCTGCTCGCGGTGGCGGCGGGCACACTGCTGCTGGGCGCGGTCGGCACGTACGTGATCAACGCCCGGCTGCGCCGCCACACGCACGGCATGAACGCCACCGAGCTGAGCCGTGTGTACGACTACCACCAGGCGGCGCTGCACGCGGTGCGGGAGGGGCTGCTGATGCTGGACGGGCAGTACCGTGTGGCGCTGATCAACGACGGCGGACGGGACCTGCTGGGGGTGAGCGGCGAGGTGGTGGGCACATCGGTGGCCGAACTGGGCCTCCCCGCGCCGCTGACGGGCGCGCTGCTCGCGTCCCGCCCGCGCGTGGACGAGGTGCACCTGACGGCGGACCGCGTGCTGGTCGTGAACACCTCCCCGGTCTCCGGCGGCGAACGCCGGGGCACCGTGGTGACGCTGCGCGACGTCACGGAACTGCAGTCCCTGATGGGCGAACTCGACTCGGAGCGAGGCTTCACGCAGGCCCTCCGCTCCCAGGCCCACGAGGCGGCGAACCGCCTCCACACCGTCGTCTCCCTGATCGAACTGGGCCGGGAGGAGGAGGCCGTGGACTTCGCGGTGGCGGAGCTGGAACTCGCCCAGGCCCTCACCGACCAGGTCGTGGCCGCGGTGAGCGAGCCGGTCCTCGCCGCCCTGCTGCTGGGAAAGACGGCGCAGGCCAACGAGCGGGGCGTGGAACTGGAGGTCTCCGAGGACAGCCGCCTGGACGACAGCGTGCTGCCCGCCGGCCTGCCCGCCCGGGACCTGGTGACCATCCTCGGCAACCTGATCGACAACGCGGTGGACGCCTCACAGGGGACGGCGGGGGCCCGGGTGACGGTCACGGCCTACGCGCACGGGACGGACGGCGCGGAGGAACTGGTGCTCAAGGTGGCCGACACCGGGGAAGGGGTGGACCCGGACCGGCTGAGGGCGATGTTCCGGCGGGGCTTCTCCACCAAGCCGGCGTCCGGCCCCGGCGGACGCGGCCTGGGCCTCGCACTGGTCCGGCAGGCGGTCCACCGCCACGGAGGCACGCTCACGGTGACGAACCGGGAGAGCGGGGGCGCGGCGTTCGAGGCACGGCTGCCGCTGCGGGAGCCCGCCGCCCGGGGGAGCATGAACCTGTGACGGAACCGGAGCCCATCCGGGTGCTGGTCGTGGAGGACGACCCGGTCGCCGCCGACGCGCACGTGATGTACGTGGGCCGGGTACCGGGCTTCGTCGCCGTGGGCAGGGCGCACAGCGGCGCGGAGGCCCGCCGGGCCCTGGACCGTACTCCGGTGGACCTGCTCCTCCTGGACCTGCACCTGCCGGACGTGCACGGCCTGCAACTGGCGCGTTCCCTGCGGGCCGCCGGACACCAGGCCGACGTGATCGCGGTGACCTCGGCGCGGGACCTGGCGGTGGTGCGGGAGGGCGTGTCGCTGGGAGTCGTCCAGTACGTCCTGAAGCCGTTCACCTTCGCGACCCTGCGGGACCGGCTGGTGCGGTACGCCGAGTTCCACGCGGCGGTGGGGGAAGCGAGCGGCCAGGAGGAGGTGGACCGGGCACTGGCCGCGCTGCGGGCGCCGGGTCCGGCGGCACTGCCGAAGGGGTTGAGCGCCCCGACGCTGGAACGGGTCACGGGGGCGCTGAGGGAGTCCGGGGAAGGGCTGACCGCGGCCGCGCTGGCGGGGGTCGTGGGGATCTCGCGGATCACTGCCCGGCGGTATCTGGAACACCTGGTGGAGTCGGGACGGGCCGAGCGCCGGCCGCTGTACGGGCAGGTGGGGCGGCCTGAGCTGGTGTATCGGTGGGGGCGGGGGCGGTAGGGGGCCGGGCTTCGAGCTCGGCGGCACGGGCGCGGGCCTCGGCCGCTTCGGTGGGGGCGTCGGCGCGGGTGTAGGCGTCGGCGGCCCGGAGGTAGTGGGCGCGGGCCTCGGCGGGGCGGTCGGCAAAGGTGTGGGCGATGGCCAGGTTGTGCAGGGCCTGGCCCACGCGGTGCCAGTCCTCGAACTCCTGACACACTTCAAGTGCCTTGCCGTGCGCCTCGATCGCCTCCTCCACCCGCCCCGCCTCCCGCAGAGGGATACCGAGGTTGTTCCACGCCACGGCCACGCCATGACGGTCCCCGGCAGCATGGAACAGATCACGGGCACGGGTGAGGGCGTCGATCGCCTCCTCCACCCGCCCCGCCTGCCCCAGGACGACGCCGAGATTGCCCCACGCCATGGCCTCGCGGTGGCGGTCCCCGGCAGCATGGAACAGATCACGGACGCGGGTGAGGGCGTCGATCGCCTCCTCCACCCGCCCCGCCTGCCACAGGGCGACGCCGAGATTGCCCCACGCCATGGCCTCGCCCTCACGGTCCCCGGCGGCCTGGTGCAGGTCGCGGGCGCGGGTGTGTGCCTGGATCGCCTCCTCCACCCGCTCCGCCTCCCGCAGGGCGACGCCGAGATTGCCCCACGCCGCGGCCTCGCCCTCACGGTCCCCGATCCGGTGGGCAGCCTCCCGCGCGGCACGGAAAACAGTGATCCCGTCGTCGAAGTACCGCCGCCAGTCGAGGTACTCCGCGAGACACAGACCGAGCCGCATCGCCGTCTTCGCGACCCGCTCCTCCCGCCC
>DASTDN010000044.1:0-5386 GCA_035710365.1 Streptomyces sp.
ACACCGCCTCCTTCGCCCGCTACGGCGTCCGTGTCGGGCAGGTCCTGCTCACGTCCGACGACATGAGCCGCCGCTCCCACCACCGCAACGCCTCGCGCACCCTCGACAAGCTCCTCGCGATGGGCGCCTTCCCGGTCGTCAACGAGAACGACACCGTCGCCACCGACGAGATCCGCTTCGGCGACAACGACCGGCTCGCCGCGCTCGTCGCCCACCTCGTTCGCGCCGACCTGCTGGTGCTGCTGTCCGACGTGGACGGCCTGTACGACGGCGACCCCGGCAGGCCGGGCACGTCCCGGATGGCCGAGGTGCGCGGCCCCGAGGACCTGGCGGACGTCGAGATCGGCAGCGCGGGCCGGGCCGGCGTCGGCACCGGCGGCATGGTCACCAAGGTCGAGGCCGCCCGGATCGCCGCCGCCGCCGGCATCCCCGTGGTCCTGACCAGCGCCGTCCGCGCCGCCGACGCCCTCGCGGGCAACGACACCGGCACCTACTTCCACCCCACCGGCAGGCGTTCCGCCGACCGGCTGCTGTGGCTGCAGCACGCCTCCACCCCGCAGGGCTCGCTGACCCTCGACGACGGTGCCGTGCGCGCGGTCGTGGAACGCCGCACGTCGCTGCTGCCGGCCGGCATCGCGGCCGTCGAGGGCGAGTTCGCCGCCGGGGACCCGGTCGAGCTGCGTGATTCCGGCGGCCGGGCGGTGGCCCGGGGCCTGGTCAACTTCGACGCCCGGGAGATCCCCCGGCTGATCGGCCGCTCCACCCGCGAACTGGCCCGCGAACTCGGCGCCGCGTACGAACGCGAAGTGGTGCACCGCGACGACCTGGTGCTCCTCCAGCCGTGACGGCGTCCGTCAGCCTTCCCCCGCAACGCGCCCCTTATGGTGCGAAACGTCGGCCCTGCTCGGTGGACGTTCCGTAAAACCGCCCCGCGGACGCTGGTGGCCTGCTCAACTTTGTCTCGGCGATACGTTCCGCTCGTGCGCGGTGCGGGTGCACCGCGTGAGCCCATGCGTGAAGGAGGCCGTCGTGAGACGAGTGCGCCCTGGGACCGCCGCGTCCCGCGGTGCCGCGGGCTCCCGCGCGCGCGGCCAGGAGCGGGCCCTGACGAGCGTCGCGACGGGGCACCGGTTCGAGCCCGACACCGACCCCGCCGACCTGCCCCGCCTGTGGCACGTCACCCTCAGCGTGTCCGGCGCCGAGGCGCCCCTCGACCAGGTCCGCCGCTCCCTCGAACAGCTCGCCCACGACCACCCCTTCCTGCTGACCAGCAGGTACGCCGGCGACCACGCCGAGATCCGGTACTGGGAAGAGGCCCGCGACCTGCACGACGCGGCGGCCGTCGCCCTGCGCCTGTGGGGCGAGCACCGCCAGAGCGCGGGCCTGCCGCCCTGGGAGATCGTCGGCCTGGAGGTCGTCGACCGCGCCACCTACCACCAGCGCCTCGCCGAGGGCTACGGCCCGCCGCCGACGAGCCCGGTGGGCGTCCACCCCTTTTGATGCCACTTCGCGGGCATTCGCCGGTTGTCTCGCGGTTTGGGATGGCTGGTGAACGAACGCGCCCGGCCCACTACCCTTCCCCCATGACCACGCTCTCCCCGTACGACTCCATGTCCCCGGTCACCAGGGCCGCCTACCGCGCCAAGTCCGCCGCCGCCGTCCTCGCGCCGCTCCCGCGCGCCGAGAAGGACGACGCGCTGCTCGCCGTGGCGGACGCCCTGGAGGTCCGTACGAGCGAGATCGTCGAGGCCAACGCCAAGGACGTCGCCAGGGCCCGGGAGGCCGGCGTCGGCGAGTCGATCGTCGACCGGCTCACCCTCACCCCGGAGCGCGTCCGCGCCATCGCCTCCGACGTGCGGGACGTCGTCGCCCTGCCCGACCCGGTCGGCGAGGTCGTCCGCGGCTCCACCCTCCCCAACGGCATCGACCTGCGCCAGGTCCGCGTCCCGCTCGGCGTCGTCGGCATCATCTACGAGGCCCGCCCGAACGTCACCGTCGACGCCGCCGCCCTCTGCCTGAAGTCCGGCAACGCCGTCCTGCTGCGCGGCTCCGCCTCCGCGTACGAGTCGAACTCCGCCCTGGTGCGCGTGCTGCGCGACGCCGTCGGCGGCGCCGGACTGCCCGCCGACGCCGTCCAGCTCGTGCCCGGCGAGAGCCGCGACAGCGTCCGCGAGCTGATGCGCGCCCGCGGCCTGGTCGACGTGCTCGTCCCGCGCGGCGGCGCCTCCCTGATCAACGCCGTCGTCCAGGAGTCGACCGTCCCGGTCATCGAGACCGGCACCGGCAACTGCCACGTCTACGTCGACGCCCACGCCGACCTCGACACGGCCGTCGACATCCTGATCAACTCCAAGGCGCAGCGCCCCAGCGTGTGCAACGCCGCCGAGACGCTCCTCGTCCACCAGGACATCGCCCCCGCGTTCCTGCCGCGCGCCCTCGACGCCCTCGCGGACGCCGGCGTCACCGTGCACGCCGACGAGCGCGTACAGGCGTACGCCGAGGACTCCCGCGCCACCGTCGTGGCGGCCACCCCCGAGGACTGGGAGACCGAGTACCTCTCCCACGACATCGCCGCCGCCGTGGTCGACTCCCTGGACCGGGCCGTCGAGCACATCCGGCTGTGGTCCTCCGGCCACACCGAGGCCATCGTGACGACCTCGCAGCAGGCCGCCCGCCGCTTCACCCAACTGGTCGACTCCACGACGGTCGCCGTGAACGCCTCCACCCGCTTCACCGACGGCGGCCAGTTCGGCTTCGGCGCCGAAATCGGCATCTCCACGCAGAAGCTGCACGCCCGGGGTCCGATGGGCCTGCCGGAGCTCACCAGCACGAAGTACATCGTCACCGGCGACGGACACGTACGCCGCTGAGACACCGGGCGGCTGCATACGGTCGACTTTCCGTACCGTCTGCCCAAAATGACCCCCCAGGTCTACTCTGGACACATGCCGGAGGACGTGGGGGGCACGCCGTTTCCGGACGGCCGGGAGCCCGACGACGACCACGACCGCGGAGCGCCGGACGAAGAGTTCGCCTCCGTGGTGTTCGACGAGGCCTTCGTACAGGCCGCCCAGGTGCACGAGCCGACCGCCGTCGAGCGCCTCCTCGCCGCCGCCCGCGCCCGCCGCGAGGCCACCGACGCCGACGCCCGCCGCGCCCGCGACCGCCGCGCCGACGTGTACGGCGACGACTTCGCACGCGACCCGGACTTCGACGATGACGACGACGACTTCGACGCCGACCCGACGGGCGGCCGCCGGGTCGGACCGGGCTTCGGCAGACAGCCCCGCTGGCACCGGCCCGTGGCCTGGGTCCTCGCCGTGGTGATGGGCGTCGGCATGGTCGCCCTCGCCTTCACGGCCGTCTACCGGGGCGGCTCCTCGGGCGGCCGGGACCAGATCCCGGCCCCCGCCTCGACCGGTCTGGAGCAGGGCCCGCGGACCTCCCCCGCCACGTCCGCCGACCACTCCCCGCCGGCCGTCCCGGCACTGCCCCGCACCCCCTGAACGGTCCGCAGCCCTTGGGGGGACCTGCAAGGACTTGTCGCGTCCGCCCGCGTTTACCGCGCCGTGCGCGGACCTACCCTGAAGGTATGGGAGGGCCAGGAGACCCGCCCGGGGGCACACCCGAAGGCGCCCCCGGGGGCGGCGAGGACGAGTACCGGTCCGTCGTCTTCGACGAGTCCTTCATCCGTGCTGCCCGCCTCCAGGAGAACTCGGCGCGCGAACGCATCACCGACCACGCGCCCGCCGTCCGCCCCCGGCCGCCGCTGCACCGCCGCAGCCGCCTGCCCCGGCAGGCCATGATCCTCGTCCTCCTGATCGCCGTCGCCTTCGGCACCGCCGTCTACATGGGCGTCCGTCAGCCCTACGGCGGCCTGTCCGGCAGCCACCCCGCCGAACCGCTGCGGATGACCGTCGTCCCCCTCGCCCCGCGCGGCGAGGTGCCCGGCGCCCACGACCCGGACGTCCTGTTCGCGCACAGCCCCGCTGCGCAGTTCCGCGTCGGAGCCGAGGGCGTCCCGCTGCCGCCCGCCCGGCGCACCTCCCACTTCTCCGACGGCCAGGTCCTCACCGCGCTGAGCACGGCCAAGGACTACATCGTGCGGTCCGCGCTCGACCCCGACGTGCTCGCCGGCGGAAACGTCCGGCCCGTGCGCCTGCTGCTCGACACCGGCCAGCTCCACCAGTTCGACGAGAGCTTCGAGCGGCCCGCCGCCGACGGCCGCCACAGCCCGACCGGCTGGCTGGTCCGCCTCGACCCCGCCCGTGCCGAACTCGCCGACTCCGGCATCCGCGTCCAGGGCAGCATGCGGGCCGCCGAGACCGACTCGGCGACCCTGGAGGTCACCGCCGACCACACCACCGTGTACGCGCTGCGGCCGACCGGCGCCGACCGCGGGTCCGAGGCCTCCCTGTTCACCGTCCGCCGCGAACTGCGCTTCCGCTTCGACCGCGAGGACCTGCGCCTGCACCAGGCCCAACTGCTCGTCTCTTACGTCCAGGCCGGGCCGCTGTCCTGTGCCGAGGACACCACCGGCCGGCTGCGCCCCCTGCTCGCCGGGCAGACCGCCGAGGAGGGCGGCCCCGCCGACACCGACCCGTACGTCACGGGCAGCGCCACCGCCCTGTGCGGCTCGCTCGCCCGCAGCGCGCTGCCGAGAGTCTGACGGGCGGCTCCCGCCTGCCCGGCCCCGGCAGTCGCCCGTCCGGACCGCGCGGGCGCGAGCCGCCCGAGGGGCCCGCGGCCCGTCCCGTGTGCGGGCGCGAGCCGCCCGACGTAGCCTTCGGCCGGTCCCGGTCCCGGTTCCTATGCCGCGCCCGGGCCCTCCGGGCCGTCCGGGCCGTCGTGCGGAGCCGAGCCCTCTCCGCGGTCCGACGACGGTCCCCGCGACGAACCCGTGAACCCGCCGAAGCCGCGCCGCACCCGGTCGCCCAGGTCACCGGCCCCGCCCGTGATGTCGCTGACCAGCTTCATCAGCGGGTCCTTCGAGCTCTTCACATGGCTCGCGTAGTGCGAGGCCGACTCGCGGAAGGAGTCGCGCACCGAGGCGTCGCCGTCCTCCCCGCGCCGCGGATAGTGGCCGTCCATGAGCCGCTGGAAGTCCCGGGAGGCGGCCCACTTCTTCAGCTCGGCCGCGCGGACCGTGGTGAAGGGGTGGGAGCGGGGCAGGACGTTCAGGATCTTCAGCACCGAGTCGCGCAGGTCGCCGCCCGCCTCGTACTCCTCGGCCTGGGCCAGGAAGGCGTCCACGTTCATCTCGTGCAGGTGATTGCCGCCCGCGATCTTCATCAGGCCCCGCATCGAGGCCTCCAGGTCCTGCCCGACGAGAAGACCCGCGCGGTCGGCGGACAGCTCCGACTTGCGGAACCACTCGCGCAGCGCG
>DASTDN010000045.1:0-2636 GCA_035710365.1 Streptomyces sp.
ACCCGCACCTCGGGGTCCCAGGACGCGAAGCCGTGCACCAGCGCCGCCACCGACCGCGACTGCGACGACGCGTCCACCACCAGCACGACCGGCGCCCGCAGCACCTTGGCGACCTGCGCGGTCGACGCCAGTTCGCCCTCCCCGGCGGCACCGTCGTACAGCCCCATCACCCCCTCCACGACGGCGATGTCGCAGCCGCGCGCCCCGTGCAGGAACAGCGGGGCGATCAGCTCCGGGCCGCACAGGCACGCGTCGAGGTTCCGCCCCGGCCGCCCGGTGGCGAGCGCGTGGTAACCGGGGTCGATGTAGTCGGGTCCGACCTTGTGCGGGGACACGGCGAACCCGCGCGCACTGAGCGCGGCCATCAGACCCGTGGCCACGGTGGTCTTGCCGCTGCCCGAGGCGGGCGCGGCGATCACCAGCCGGGGCACCGGGCCGGGCGCGGGGGACGTCACCACTCGATGCCCCTCTGCCCCTTCTGACCGGCGTCCATGGGGTGCTTCACCTTCGACATGTCGGTCACCAGGTCGGCGAAGTCCACCAGCGGCCGCGGGGCGTTCCGCCCGGTGATCACGACGTGCTGGGTCCCGGGACGCCCCCGCAGCACCTCGACGACCTCGTCGGTGTCGACCCACCCCCAGTGCATCGGGTACGCGAACTCGTCCAGCACGTACAGCCGGTACGTCTCGGCCGCCAGGTCCCGCTTGACCTGCTCCCAGCCCTCGCGGGCCTTCTCCTCGTTGTCGAGCTGCGCGTCCCGCTGGACCCAGGACCAGCCCTCGCCCATCTTGTGCCAGTCGACACGGCCGCCCTGCCCGCTGGCGCCCAGCACCCGCAGCGCGTTCTCCTCGCCGACCTTCCACTTCGCCGACTTGACGAACTGGAACACCCCGATGGGCCACCCCTGGTTCCAGGCCCGCAGCGCGAGCCCGAACGCGGCGGTCGACTTGCCCTTGCCCACGCCCGTGTGCACGACGACCAGCGGCCGGTTGCGCCGCTGACGCGTCGTCAGTCCGTCGTCGGGCACGACACCCGGCTGTCCCTGCGGCATTACGCGGCCCTCCCTCGTCCGTCCCCCCGCACGTCCCTGACCAGCCCGGCGATGCTGTCGGCCCGCAACTCGTCCAGCGTCACGGCCGTACCGCCCAGCTCACCCGCGAGCCGTCCGGCGAGCCCCAGCCGCACCGGCCCGGACTCGCAGTCCACGACCACCGAGGCGACCGGTCCGTCGGCGAGCAGCCGCGCCGCCCGCGCGGCGAGCGCCACCGGCTCGGGCCCGCCGGTGGCCCGCCCGTCGGTCACCACCACGAGCAGCGCCCGCCGCGCCGGATCCCGCAGCCGCTCCACCCGCAGCACGTCGTGCGCGCGCAGCAGCCCGGCGGCAAGCGGCGTACGGCCGCCCGTCGGCAGCGACTCCAGGCGCGCGGCGGCGGCATCGACGGACGACGTCGGCGGCAGCGCCACCTCGGCCCCCGCCCCCCGGAACGTCACCAGCCCCACCTTGTCCCGCCGCTGGTAGGCGTCCAGCAGCAGCGACACCACGGCACCCTTGACGGCGCCCATGCGCTGCCGCGCCGCCATCGACCCGGAGGCGTCCACGACGAACAGCACGAGATTGGACTCGCGTCCCTCCCGCACGGCCTGCCGCAGATCGTCCCGCCGCACGACGAGCCCCCGGCCCTGGCGCCCCCGGGCCCGCTGGTGCGGGGCGGCGGCCCGCACGGTCGCCGCCAGGTGCAGCCCGGTCGGCGCACCGCGCGGACGCCGCGCCCCCGTCGTCCGCCCGTGCTCGGCCCGGGCCCGCGACCGCCGCCCGGCGGCCCCCTTCCCGACACCGGGCACGAACAGCGCCTTCGTCCGGAACGGTTCGGCGGCCCGCGCCGGGGCCCGCTCACCGCCCCCGGCGGCGCCCGGCCCGCCGTCCTCGCCGGCCTCGGACCGGCTTCCCGCGCCGTCCCCCGGCCCCCCGTCCCCGGCCAGGCCCCCCGTACCGGCCCCGGGTCCCCCGGACGGCGGCGCTCCGCCCCCGCCGGGGCCGTCCCCGCCCGGACCGGGATCGTCCTCGGGCGGCTCCCCGCCGCACTCCTGAAGCGTCTCGTCCAGCTTGTCCTCGTCCAGCCCCGGCGCGTCGAACGGGTTGCGGCGCCGCCGGTGGGGAAGGGCCAGCAGCGCGGCCCGCCGGACGTCCTCCGCCAGCACGTCCGTCCGGCCCGCCCAGGCGGCCAGCGCCGTCGCCGTCCGCGCCATCACGATGTCGGCCCGCATGCCGTCCACCTCGAACGCGGCACAGGTCGCCGCGATCTGCCGCAGCGCCCCGTCACCGAGCCGCACCGACGGCAGCAGGGCCCGCGCCGCCACGATCCGTGCCCGTACGGCGGCCTCCTCGCCGGCCCAGCGGGCGGCGAACCCGGCCGGGTCGTCGTCGTGGGCGAGCCGCCGCCTGACCACCTCCACCCGCTGCTCCGGATCGCGCGAGGCGGCCACCTCGACGGTCAGACCGAACCGGTCGAGGAGCTGCGGCCGCAGCTCGCCCTCCTCCGGGTTCATGGTCCCGACCAGCAGGAACCGTGCCGCGTGCCGCACGGAGACGCCCTCGCGCTCGAC
Source organism: Streptomyces sp. (assembly GCA_035710365.1). Classification (GTDB taxonomy): domain Bacteria; phylum Actinomycetota; class Actinomycetes; order Streptomycetales; family Streptomycetaceae; genus Streptomyces. Next base: position 2,605 of record DASTDN010000045.1, read on the forward strand.
ATGGCAGGCGCCCATCGCCGCGGCGTCCAGGA
>DASTDN010000046.1:0-2050 GCA_035710365.1 Streptomyces sp.
GACGGCGTCCCGGACGGCGGGGAAGTCCCAGATCCTGCGGTCCGGCCAGGCGGCGCCCCGTCCGTCCACGGCGAGGACGACGAGGGAGCCGGCGGCGCCGCGCGCCTGGGCAGGGCCGAGTGCCCGTTCCGGCCAGGCGACCGTGCGGTCCAGCAGGTGGTCCACCAGCATGCCGACGAGGTCGACCCCGTAGACCTCCTCGGTCTGCGGGACGGTCATCGCGCCGCCGAACCGGGCGGCCGTCTCGATCAGCCACATGCGCCCGTCGGGGCCCAGCTTGATCTCGGTGTGCGTGCCGCAGTCGCGCAGGCCGAGGGCGTCGACAGCCTGCCGGGCAAGGTCGACGACACGATCCTGGAGGTCCTCGGGCAGCGGCACGGGGGTGATGCTGGCCCGCTCGGTGAAGGGCTCCACCGTGGGCATGCGGCCGCTGAGGCACACCGGGTGGAAGACGCCGTCGGCCACCACGCCCTCGACGCTGACGTAGTCGCCCCAACCGGGCTCGTCGAACCACTGGGCGGCGGTGCCGGTCACGATCTGCTCGACCACGTAGTGGGCGTCCGCCTCGGCGACGTGCAGTTCGGCGAAGCCCAGTCGGGCGGACTCCGCCATCACCTCGCGGGAGCGGAGCCAGGCGGCGTCGGCCTCCTGCGGGGTGCGGATGATCTGATGGGCGGTTGAGCCTGCGCTCCAGGCCGCCTTCAGCAGCATGGGGGCGGGCAGGGCGGCGACGGCCTCGTGGAGTTCCGCCCGCGTGGTGACGGGGCGGAACTCCGGCTGCGGCAGGCCGTGGCACTGCCAGGTGTGCCGCATCATGCGCTTGTCGCGGGCGAGCGCGGCGGCGTGCCCGGCTCCGGCGAGACCGAGCGCGGCGCACGCCTCGGCGACGGCCACGACGGCGTACTCGGAGAACGTGAGCACCGCGTCCGCGCCCACGGTCCGGGCCCGCGCGACGATCAGGGAGACCAGGTCGGACCGTTCCTCGTCGGCGGGGGTGGTGACCGAGGCGCACAGGCCGACGGCCGACGCGGCCACCGTCGGCGGGAGCGGGCTGAGCGCCAGCAGGTGCACGTCCGCTCTCGTGGCGGCCCGGGCCAGGACGTAGCCGAGCGGTGGACCACCCTTGGCATGCACTAACAGCACCGTGCTCACGGACGTTCGTCTCCTCAGGTCGTCATGCAAATCAACGTGCGCGGTCGCCCGGTCCCTCTGCCTGGTCGTCCGCCGAACTCGCCTCCGGCCCCTCGGGCGTCCACGGGAGGCGTGCGGGGACCCGCCCCGGGGAGATCGCCCGGGGGTCACCGACCGCGCTTACAAGAGAAGCAGACCCGAGGTGCCGGGACTGCCGCGGTGAGGCCGCTGACGCTCAGGCAAATGCCTGAGTTGTAAACACCGTCGCGCGAAGGTGAAGGTTTCGTGACCGCGTCTGGCGCGTTCCGCCGGACCTGCACTCAGATGCACGGGGCGGGCGGGGACCGGCCGGGGCCACCGGGCGCGGAGTCGCCGCCTCTCACCGGCCGGCGGACAACGAACGGGAGGGTTGCCGTGGACGATGCCAGCCTCAAGGCGCTGCTGGAGCACCTTCCGGTGTCCTGGTGGGAGGCCGACGCCCGGGGACGCGTGGTCGAGCGGGGCGGTGGCGCACTCCCCGACCTTCCCACCGCGCAGCGGTTCGTCGACCGGCTGCGCCGGGAGGACTCGGCGCCGGGGTGCCGCCCCCAAGACGTCCGCCGGCCGGTGCCGTTCGACGGCCGGACGTTCGAGGTGAGCCAGGCGCCGGGCGGAGGGCGGGCAGCGGGGCGCATCCGGGGGGCCGCGGTGGAGGTCGGTGCGCGGACCGCCGGGACGCGCCGGTACGCCGCCTTCGCGGACTTCGCCGACCTCGCCCCGGCCGCGGCCTTCATCCGCGACCGCAACGGCCGCTACCTGTGGGCCAACCACTCCTACGCGCACCTGTACGGCACGACGCCGGACCGCGTCGCGGGAAGCCGCATCGAGGACTTCGACTCCCCCGCCGACGCCGCGCAGTTCCGCGCGCTGGACCAGGACA
>DASTDN010000047.1:0-3841 GCA_035710365.1 Streptomyces sp.
GAGACGGACGTCTACTACTTCGCGCCGCAGAAGTCCTTCGCGGCGGACGGCGGCCTGTGGCTCGCCGTGTTCTCCCCGGCCGCGATCGAGCGCGCCGAGCGCGTCCACGCGTCCGGCCGCCACGTCCCGGAGTTCTTCTCCCTGCCGACGGCCATCGACAACTCCCGCAAGAACCAGACGTACAACACCCCGGCGCTGTCGACGCTGTTCCTGCTGAACCAGCAGCTTGAGTGGATCAACGGCCAGGGCGGCCTGGACTGGGCGGTCCGCCGCACGGCGACGTCCGCGCGGACGCTGTACGGCTGGGCGGAGGACGTGAAGTTCGCCAGCCCGTTCGTCACGGACCCGGCGAAGCGGTCGGCGGTCATCGGCACGATCGACTTCACGGACGAGGTCGACGCGGCCGCCGTCGCCAAGACCCTGCGCGCCAACGGCATCGTCGACACGGAGCCCTACCGCAAGCTGGGCCGCAACCAGCTCCGCGTGGCGATGTTCCCGGCGATCGACCCGTCGGACATCGAGGCACTGACGAAGTGCGTCGACTATGTGATCGAGAAGCTGTAGGCCGCGTAGCGGTACGGCAGGAGGGGCGCCCGGCGGAAACGCCGGGCGCCCTGTGTCGTTACGTGCACCGCCGGGGCGAGGGTGCCTCGGAGCTTTTCGGCGGACGCGGGTTCGGGAGGTTCACCGCTCTCCGTGACCTGCGCAAAAATCGTCAGAGATCGCCGCGGCGGAAGGAACGGGCGGCGGCCATGACTTCCTTGAACCGCTCGTCGGCGATGGCCTGAATCGGCGAGTCGTCGTCGAGCTGCGGATTCATGCCCATCATCCAGGCACGCGCGATGTGGTCGTTCTCGCAGGTGGCGATGTAGGTGAAGACCTGGTAGGCGGTCCGCAGCCGACACTCTGAGTCGAAGCGCGGGGCGTTCTGGGCCCGCGCCCATCGGCCGACCTGTTTGGAGTCTTCCACCTTGGCGATATGGGCCGTGACTCGCTGGCTGAACATCTCCTGTAGGAAACGCGCGATCTCGGCGACGGGCTGCTCGGTGGTTTCGCGATGCGCCCGGTCGTCGGCCGTGGCGGTGGTGGTCTTCTCTCGCTCGGTCTGCATGGTCTCCTCGTTTCTCCGCAGCCGTGGACGCGGCGGAGGCAGGCGCGTGGACGCGCGAAGCTGGGGGCGTGCGAAAGCTCGGTCAGCGGTTGCGGAGAGCCGCACCGCGAGCGCATCTGTGCTGCCGGCCGAGGGGGGCAGCAGCCCGCCTGTGCTTCGAGGAAGCCGGGACGTCGAAAGCCGAGTGCAGGGCACTGGGCAGGGTCGGGGGCGCCGGGTCGGGTAAGGCGTAGATCAACATATGCACTCCTCGCTGTGTTTGACTAAAGGTTACCCGTTTACCCACCGCTTACTCCATGTCTTAGCCCCCTGAAAACACCCCTGAATTCCCTCTGTTGGCGTAGTGGAAAGGCTATGAGCAGGGATTTCCCCGACGGGTGCAGGGTTGTGCAAGTGTGACCATCGCCGCTTGCCGCCACCGGGCCGCGGCGGGCGGTGCCGCCGGGACGCGGACGGTCCTCACCGCACCGTCAGCCCGTACTCGCGGGCCACGTCGTGCAGGTCCACGTCCTCCAGCCGGACGGGCCTGCGTTCCTCCTCCTTCAGCTCGGTGTCCCGCAGGATCGCCCAGCACTGCCGTCTGCCGTAGCCGGAGCGGTAGGCGATGCCCTGGATGAGCTGGTGGCCGTCGCCGTTGCGCTGCGCGACCGCCCAGGCGGCGATCTGGCGGGAGACGCGCCGGTCTTTGCCGTGGATGTGCTCGTCCTCCAGCGCGCCGTGCACCCCGAGTTCCCGCAGCTCGTCCTTGAGGACGTCGGCGAGCACCAGCCGGGTCTGTTCGCTCTCCACGTCGAGGAACCGGGCCTGGGGCGGGGGAGCGAGGCGCACCAGGATGCGCTCGGCGCGCCAGCTCGACGCGAGGTCCCCCACCGCCATCCGCCCCATGCCTCCGGCGAGCGCGTCGTCCATCATGCTGCGGACCAGGGGATCGACCCGGAAGGGCGCCAGGGCCTCGGCGTAGCATCCGGCCGGTGTGGAGGCGCAGTAGAGCATGCCGTAGGAGAACAGGCTGAAGCGGCCCGCCCCGGCCCCCTTGATCGTCTCCGGTGCCACCTGGTTGTGGATGACCGGTTCCCGGGCCCGGCCCAGGCGCCACACGCCGTCCTCGGGGGCGGGTCTGAGAGTGACGGGCAGAACGGTCATCGCCGCCCCTCCGGGCATCGGGCCGCGCTCCGCCGGCGCACCGGCCGCGACGGCGGGGAGGGCACCCGAGCTACTCCCGGGGGGCGGACGGCTAACGCGACAGTCATGGGTCCTCACTCGTACGGGGGCGGGCGTCCGGACGGATGTGCGGCGTCCGGGCGGCGGGACGGAAGATTCTCCCGTCAGGTTCTGCGGCCTGTCCGCCGCGAACGTGACAGCCGTGCGGCGCACCGCCGGAGCGTTGGGGCATGCGGACGGCGCACGTTCACCACAGACGGTCGTGCTGCAGGCGGAAGGCCATGGTTCCTGATACACCGGCGGCGAGCAGGATGGAGTACTTCTCGTCACCCGGGTCCTGGACGGTCTTGAGGGCGTGGACCGGCGAGCCCGTCACGATGCGCAGCAACTGCCGGCGCGTGGTGGTGTCCCACACGTGGATGCTGGTGCTCCCGGCCGCCGCGAGCGCCGTCCTTTCCCGGGGCAGGTGCATGGAGGTGACCGCGCTCAGTTCACCGTCCTGGAAGGCGAGCTCGTCGGCCTTCTCCCCGGTGCGGTCGTCCCACAGCTTGAGGGTGCCGTCCCGGCCCGCGCTCACCACGAGCAGCCGGTCCCGTTCCTGCACGAAGGTCAGGTCGTTGACGACGTCTTGGTCGCAGTCGATGGTCGGGCCGTGCTGCGCCAGCGTGTTCATGTCCCAGACGCGGACCCGGCCGTCGCCGCCGCCCGAGGCGACCAGGGTGGTGCCCGGGACCTGGCGGGTCGCCAGGCAGTGCACGGTGTACTGGTGGTCGTCGATGTCCTTCAGCAGCGTGCCCGACGCCGGGTCCCACACGCAGACGTGCCCGTCACGGCCGGCGCTGACGAGCAGTTCCCCCCGGGACGCGGACACCGCCACCAGCGCCGTGACCGGCAGGTAGTGGCCGGTCATCGTGGCGCCGGCGCGCTGCCCCGTGACGGGGTCGACGCAGATCACGCTGTGGTCGCCGAGGGCCGCGGCCAGCACGGGCCGGCCCCGGAGCCGGGGCCACGCGAGCGCGGTCACCTGCTGCCCCTTCAGCAGGGTGCGCTGGCGGCCGGACTCCAGGTCCCGCACCACCACCCGGGCCGCGCGGGCCACGGCGAGACGGTGGGGGGCGGGGGACAGGGCCCGCGCGGTGACCCGGCTCCAGGCGCGCGGCGGCCGGGTGAAGGCGGGGCGTTCGACGGGCCAGCGGCGCACCATGCGGTCGGCGCCGCCCGTCAGGAGACGCGCGGGTGCCCCGTCCGGCAGGCCGGTCATGGCGCCGACGGGTCCGTCGTGCGCGGCGAGATCACCGCCGACGGGTTCCAGCCCCGGCAGCAGCCACAGGCGTACCGTGCCGTCGCCCGCGGACGAGGCGACGGCGGGGCGGCCCTCCAGGGACGTGAGCAGCAGCCCGGTCACCGGGGCGCGGTGGAACGCGGTCGCCACGGGCGCGGCACCGCCGCCGGTGTCCGCGAGGTCGTGCACCGCCAGGTTCCCGCCCTCGTCGGCCACCACGTACAGGCCCGACGGGGGCAGGGCGAGCAGGGCGCGCACCGGTGCCGGGTGCCGGGAGTGCCCGATCA
>DASTDN010000048.1:0-2293 GCA_035710365.1 Streptomyces sp.
AGCTGGACCGCGCCATCGAGATCGGCCACATCTTCCAGCTCGGCCGCAAGTACGCCGACGCCCTCAAGCTCGACGTCCTCGGCCAGAACGGCAAGCCCGTCCGCGTCACCATGGGCTCCTACGGCATCGGCGTCTCCCGCGCGGTCGCCGCACTCGCCGAGCAGCACGCCGACGACAAGGGCCTCGTCTGGTCCCGGGAGGTCGCCCCGGCCGATGTGCACGTCGTCGCCGCGGGCAAGGCCCTCCAGACCGAGCTGGCCCTCGACGTCTCCGGCAAGCTGGCCGCGGCGGGCGTCCGCGTCCTCGTCGACGACCGGGCGGGCGTCTCCCCGGGCGTGAAGTTCACCGACTCCGAACTGATCGGCGTCCCGCAGATCCTGGTCGTCGGCCGCCGCGCCGCCGACGGCATCGTCGAGCTGAAGGACCGCCGCACGGGCGAACGCGAGGAAGTGACGGTCGAGGAAGCCCTCACCCGCCTGACGGCGTAACAGGTCCGGAGCGGGGCGTGGGAATCCGGCCCACGCCCCGGTCCGGCCGGGCCCGCACCGCCGTGGTGAGCCGGCGCACGGCCGGGATCTGCCACGCCCCGTCCGGCCGAGGCCCTCCACGCGGAGGCGGGGCGCCCCCGCACCCGCGGGCAGTCGTACCGCCGGGGCGCACGGGCGGGCGCAGGCGGCACCCCGTCACCGGCGGACGGCCGGGCCGGCCTTCCGTGAAGCCGTGACGCAGCCTGGCATTGCCGAAGCCTTCGACCGGGACTTCGGCGGCCTTCCCGACACCCGACGGCGCGCAGAGCGGCCGAGCCCCGTCACCACCGCACCGGGCCTCACCCCGGCGCGTGCGAGGCGACGGGCCGTCGTCCACACCGGCCCCCCGGGCCGCACGGACCCGCCCCTACAACCAGCTCGCGAACTCCAGCAGAAGCTCCGCGTCCTTCACCCGCGCCACCCGCCGAGCCCGCACCCCCGACTCCACCGCCCGGAACAGCGTCCACCCCCGCAGCCGCTCCCGGTCCACCTCCAGCGACTCCGCCAGCCGCTTCACCCGCCGCCGCGTGGTCGACGCCCCCGACGGCTGCGCGATCAGGTCCTCCACCCGGTCCCGCACCAGCCGCGCCAGATCGAACGCGGTCTCGCCCACCACCGGATCGGGCCCCACCGCAAGCCACGGCACCCGGTCCCCGGCCAGCACCTTGCTCTGCCGGAACGTCCCGTGCAGCAGCCGCTCCTCCGGCGGCGCGGCCAGCAGCTCCGCCCGCGCGGCCAGTGCCACCTCCACCAGCGGCGCCACCTCCGCGTCCCGCGCCGCACTCGCCCGCATCGCCCCGGCCTGCCGCCCGGTCCGCTCCGCCACGGTCTCGAACGCGTGCCCCGCGGGCGGATCCACCCACAGCCGCCGCAACACCCCCGCCGCCTCCAGCAGCGCCTTCGCCTCCGGCAACGACCGCACCGACACCTCCGGATGCAACCGCTCCAGCAGCAAGGCCCCGTCCCCCGAGGGCTCCTCCAGAAGCTGTACGGCCCCGCGCCCGCCCCAGTGCGCCAGCGCGGCCCCCTCACTCCCCGGCCGGGCCCGGCGCGGCGCCAGCTTCAGCACCGCGGGCGCCCCGTCCGCCCGCCGCACCAGCACCACCAGGCTGCTGCGTCCGCCGGGCACCTGCACCCGCTCCACGGTCAACCCGCGTAGCGCGACGGCCCGCTCGGCCAGTGCGGGCAGTTCCCGCAGCCAGGCGTCACCGTCGGGCGCGGTCTCACCGAGCGCCCTGACCAGACGGGGCGGCGCTTCGAAAGCCATGCGCGAGCCGTTCCCTTCCTCGTTGGGCCGAAGACGCGGATGCTGCTCACGCCACCGGGCGGCCGGTGCTCACCCGGACGACGCGGACGGTCCCGCCTGCGCCGTCGCCGACCGTTCGGCGAGCCCAGGGAAGGCTACGCTCCCGCCGCGCCAGCGCACCGCACGCACCGCGGCCTCCCGCAGCGCCTCGGCCGCCGCGGCCCGCCGCTCGCCCTCGGCCGACCGCACGAGGTCGGAGTACACCCCGGCCGTCCGCTCCTCCAGCTCCACGGCCAGCCGCAGGGCCGCGGCCGGGTCCGGGACCGCGAACGGCAGCGCGTACCCGGCCGCCGCCGCGACCGGACTGCCGCCCAGGTCCCGCACCGCGCGGACCAGCGTGTCCCGCCGCGCCCGGTGCGCGTCGTACGCCGCCCGCGCCTCCCCGCGCCGCTCCTCACCGATCCGGCCGCCGACCACGCCGTAGCCGTACACCGCGGCGTGCTCGGCGGCGAGCGCCGCC
>DASTDN010000049.1:0-11583 GCA_035710365.1 Streptomyces sp.
GACCTCTGATCAGCGTCTCCGACGGCACCCCTCGGACCCGGTGACACCACCCCCCAGGTCATCCCTTCGACAGGGGGCAACAGCCATGCCGGGCCCGGAGGCCAGCGGCCCTCTTGCAGGACCGCGAAAAACATAACGGGGAGGGCCGGGGATGCGGCAGGTGATCGTCCCGCCCGCCGGTCGCGTACGGGCCGTCGGCGCCGCGGGTTCCGCGCCGCGGGTCGCCGTCGGCTGCGGGTGGCTCTGCGGGACGGCGTGCACCCGGCTGACGTGGCGGGACGATGTGCACCCGGACGACGCGGCGGCGGACGTGAGGGGGCAACCGGGCGGCCGACCGAAGCGGGCGGACGACGTGCACCCGGCCGGACCTCGTGCGCCCGACAGACGCGGTCGGACGATGTGCATCCGGCCGACCTGGCGGGACGGCGTGCACCCGGCCGACGCATCGGCGGACGTGGTGAGTGTGACCGGCCGACAGGGCCGGACAGAGCGGAGCTGAGCTTGCGGCGGGGCTCGCGGCTGTCGGGGTGGACGCGGGCCGCCGGGCGGTCGTCCGCCTGCCCCGCCCTCCGGGAGCACGGGGTGCACGGACGGACCAGGACGCGGAAGGTGCCGGGGCGCCGCGGGACGTGGTTCCGGGTGCCGCATCCGCCGCCCCGGGGGCGGGGTCGGCTGTCCCCGGGGGGCGCAGGTGAGCCGGGTGGTCAGGAGGAGGTCTGGCCGCCGTCGCGCAGGGCGCCCCAGCCGTGCCAGCGGTCGACCTCGATCCAGGCGCTGACCCGGGGGCGTTCGCGGTCCGGGTACGGGTTGCCGGTGTAGTGGCGGGAGAGGCGGTCGATGTCGGCCAGGTCCTCGTCGTCGCGCATCTCCACGACGCGGCCGAGGAGGCTGACGTGGGTGTACCAGCTCTCCTTGTCGAGGACGGTGAGCGTCACGCGCGGGTCGCGCCGCAGGTGCTTCAGGCGCACCCGGCTCAGGTCGAGGCTGATCAGCGCGCGGCCGTCGTCCCACACGTACCAGGTGGGTGTGGACACGGGTGAACCGTCCGCGCGCACGGTCGCCATGACGCAGGGGTTGGCCCGGCCCAGCAGGGCGACGGCCTCGGGCGGGAGCGGGGGCTTGGACACGGGATCTCCTCCGGTTCGCGGGGCTCTTGCGAGGGCGGTGAGGGGGCGGGGCGGGGGCGCCGGGGTGGGAACGGGCGGGTCGGCTGCGGGCGTCGCGGGGGGGTCAGGCGGGCCGGGGGGTGTCGAAGGCGGCGAAGTACGCGGCGGCCATGTCCTCGTCGGCGTGGCCCAGGGCGGCCGCGCGCTCCAGGCGTGCGGCACCGGCGGCGGTCGCGTCGAGGCGGGCACCGTGTCGCGCGGCCGCCTCGACGATCAGCCGGGCGTCCTTGGCAGCGGTGCGCACCGCGAACTGCGGCGGCGCGAGCCGGCCGCTGCGGATCAGGCCGGACTTGGCCCGCAGGTAGGCCATGTCGAGCGGACCGCCCTCGATGAGGCCGAAGAAGGCGTCGGGGTCCACGTCGAGCACCTCGGCCAGGGCGAGCACCTCCCCCGCGGCGACCGTGGTGGCCAGGACCCAGGTGTTGGCGACCAGTTTGAGGCGGGTCGCGGTGCCCGCAGCGCCGTCCTCGCCGGTCCACACCGTGCGGGCGCCGACCGCGTCCAGGACGGGCGCGGCCTGCTCCCGGTGCCCGGTGGGACCGGCGGCGAGGACCGTGAGCCGTCCCTCCTCGGCGGGCTGCCGGGTGCCCAGCACCGGGGCGTCGTAGAAGACGAGTCCGTGGTCCGCGGCGAATCCGGCGAGGGCGGTGAGGCCGTCGAGTCCGGCGGTCGTGGACTGGATCCAGACCGTGCCGGGGCACAGGGCGGGGGCGGCCTCGCGCATGGCGTCGAGGGCGGCCGGGCCGTCGTGGAGGACGGTCAGGACGACGTCGGCGTCCCGGACCGCCTCGGCGGGGGTACCGGTGACGAGCGCGCCCTCGGCGGCCAGCGGCTCGGCCTTGGCGCGGGTCCGGTTCCAGACCCGGAGGGCGTGTCCGGCGCGGGCGATGTTGCGGGCCATCGCGGCGCCCATGATGCCGGTGCCCAGGACGCTCACGGTCGGTGTGTCGGTCATGACGTCGGCTTCCAGTTCCTGTGCGGTGCAGGGGACTCGGACGTGCGGAAGGGCGTACGGGTCGGCCCGCGCGGAAGGGCGGGGTGTCGGACAGTGCGTGCGGGTCCGCCGGGTACCCGCGCCCAGCCTGCCCCATGGGGCCGCGTTTCCGGCTGAGGCGGCGCGGTGGCTGCTCCAGGTGCGCGTGCCGGTGGGGCCGACGGAGGTACGCGGGTGCGAGGGTCGTACGGGCGGGCTGCGGGCCGTTCGCCGTCGGGACGCGGCCCGAGTCCGGGCGGGGTGGTCACCGTCTGGTTCCTGCGGGCCGTTCGGCACCCGGCCGCGGCTCCCGCGCCGCGCCGGGCGCGTCGGTGCGGCCCGGGACATCGTCCGGTGTGCGGCCGCGGGCCCGCCGCGCGGCGTCCCCCTCGGCGCCCTGTTACGCCGGACGCGTCAGCGCGCCCAGGGGGTCGTCCAGGACGGGCTGCCAGGCCAGTTCGGCCGCGCCGACGAGGCTGTTGTGGTCGAGGGTGCAGGCCAGGATGGGGACACCGCCGCTGCGGCCCCACAGGCTGCGGTCGGCGACGACCGCGCGCAGCCGTTCGGGGTCGGCGTCCAGCAGGGTGCGGTGCAGGCCGCCGAGGATGATGCGGTCGGGGTTGAGGATGTTCACCAGGCCCGCGAGGCCGAGCCCGAGGCGGTCGATGAGGGTCTCGGCGGCGGAGCGGACGGCCGGGTCGTCGTAGTGGCCGCGGACCAGGTCCTCGGCCTGCTTCAGCAGCGACACCTCCGGGCCCGGCTCGCGGCCCGCGGCGGTGAGCAGGGCGAGCGGGTCGGCCTCGACGTCGAGACATCCGCGGCTTCCGCAGTGGCAGGGCCGGCCGCCCTCGGGGTTGACGGTGAGGTGGCCGACCTCCAGGGCCAGGCCCGAACTGCCGCTGTGCAGCCGCCCGTCGAGGACGAGCGCGCCCCCGACGCCGCGGTGCCCGGTGGCCACGCACAGCAGGTCGCGGGAGCCGCGCCCGGCGCCGTGCCGGTGCTCGGCGAGCGCGGCGAGGTTGACGTCGTTGGCGGCGAACGCGGGTCCCCCGATGCCGGCCGCGCGGACCTGTTCGGCGAAGATCTCCCGCACGGGCGCGCCCGCGGGCCACGCCAGGTGCAGCGGGTTCAGCGCGAGCCCTTCGGGCGCGGCGACCGCGGACGGCACGGCGAGTCCGGCGCCGACGCAGCGCCTGCCGGTCTCGCGGAGCAGGCCGGCGCCCGCCTCGACGACCGAGCCGAGCACCTTCGCCGGGTCGGCGTCGACGACCTCGCAGCCGGGCGCGGTGGCGACGATCCGGCCGCCCAGCCCGACGAGCGCGGCCCGGAAACCGTCCGCGTGCACCTGCGCGGCGAGGGCGACGGGCCCCTCCTCGGCGACCGCGAGGCGGTGGGAGGGGCGGCCCTGGGAACCGGCCGCGGCGCCGGGCCGGGCGTCGACACGGATCAGGCCGAGGGCCTCCAGTTCGGCGGCGACCGCGCCGGCCGTCGCCCGGGTCACGCCGAGTTCGGCGGTGAGTACGGCTCGGGTGGGGGCGCGGCCGGTGTGCACGAGTTCCAGAGCGGGCCCGAGCGCGCCTCGCCCCCGGTCCAGCCGCGTCCTCGGGGTGGTGGTTCCTTCCCCCGCCGGCCGGGGGTCCGCCTTGCCGCTCATGAGGGCGAGTCTCCCATGATCCGCCCGCGCGGCGACCGGCGCCGGGGCCCGGCAGCGCACCGCACGCGGTCCGGGCGGGGGGCTCGGCTAGCCTGGGCGCGATGAACGACCGCGCGATGGACGACCGCAGGACGGCAGACGACCGCATGGGGACGGGCGACCGCACAAGGACGGACGACCGGAGGGCGGCGGACGGCCGGGAGACCGCGGGCGACCGCATGAGGACGGACCACCGGACTGCGGCGGACGTCCCCGGGCGGGCGGGCGGCCGGGAGACGGCGGACGGCCGTACGACGGCGGGCGACCGCATGACGACGCCGTGGGGCGAGCCGGTGCTGACCCGCTTCCCCGAGGATCCGCGGGAGCGGCTGCGGGCCTGGGACGCCTCCGACGAGTACCTCCTCGGGCATCTCGCCGCGCGGGACGTCCCGCCGGCCGGGACGGTCGTCGTGGCCGGCGACCGCTGGGGCGCGCTGGTGACGGCGCTGGCGCGGTACGGGCCGGTGCAGATCACCGACTCGTTCCTGGCGCAGGAGGCGACCCGCGCCAACCTCGCACGCAGCGGCGTCGCCCCGGGCGCCGTCCGGCTCCTCACCACGCAGGACCCGCCGCCCGCCCGGATCGACGTGCTGCTGGTGCGGGTGCCGAAGAGTCTCGCGCTGCTGGAGGACCAGTTGCTGCGGCTCGCACCGTCGGTGCACGGGGCGACGGTCGTGATCGGCACGGGCATGGTGAAGGAGATCCACACCTCGACGCTGCGGCTGTTCGAGCGGATCCTCGGCCCGACCCGCACCTCGCTCGCCGAGAAGAAGGCCCGGCTGATCTTCTGCACCCCGGACCCCGCGCGGACACCGCCCCCGAGTCCGTGGCCGTCCCGTTACGCGCTGCCCGACGGCGTGGGCGCCATGTCCGGTCGTACGGTCGTCCACCACGCGGGGGTGTTCTGCGCCGACCGGCTCGACATCGGTACGCGCTTCTTCCTGGGGCATCTGCCGCGGGTGCGCGGCGGGCAGCGTGTGGTGGACCTGGGCTGCGGCAACGGCGTGGTGGGGACGGCGGTGGCGCTGGCCGAACCGGCGGCCGAGGTGCTCTTCACGGACGAGTCGTTCCAGGCGGTGGCGTCGGCGCGGGAGACCCACCGGGCGAACGGCGCGCCGGGGCACGCGGAGTTCCGGGTCGGGGACGGTCTGGCGGGGGTGCCGGACGGGAGTGCCGACGTGGTGCTGAACAATCCGCCGTTCCACTCGCACCAGGCGACGACCGACGCGACGGCCCGGCGGATGTTCACCGGCGCGCGGCGGGTGCTGCGGCCGGGCGGGGAGCTGTGGGTGGTGGGCAACCGGCACCTGGGGTACCACGTGAGTCTGCGGCGGCTGTTCGGCAACTGCCACCTGGTGGCCGGGGACCGCAAGTTCGTCGTCCTGAAGGCCGTCAGGCGGTAGGGCCCCCCGGCGCCCGTACGGTGGCGGGGTGCGGGGGGTGGGCGAGGGCGGTGACGAGGGCCGTGACCGTCCGCGCCATCGCCTCCCGGCCGGCCGCCAGGTAGGCGCGCGGGTCGACGGCGTCGGGGCGGACGGCGAGGAACTCGCGGACCGCGCCGGTCAGGGCGACGTTGAGCGCGGTTCCGATGTTGACCTTGGCGATGCCCCCGGCGACGGCGGCGGCCAGTTCGCCGTCCGGGACGCCCGAGGAGCCGTGCAGCACGAGCGGCACGTCCAGCGCGCCGGCCAGCCGGCCCAGCAGGGCGTGGTCGAGGGCGGCGGTGCGGCTGGTCATGGCGTGGGCGCTGCCGATGGCGACGGCCAGGGCGTCCACGCCCGAGGCGGCGACGAACGCGCGTGCCTCGTCGGGGTCGGTGCGCGCGCCGGGAGCGTGCGGGCCGGGGGGCGGTTCGCCGTTCTTGCCGCGGACCTCCCCCAGTTCGGCCTCGATCCACAGCCCGTGGGTGTGCGCCAGATCGGCGGCGGCGCGGGTCGCGGCGAGATTCTCCTCGTACGGCAGCCCGGACGCGTCGTACATGACGGAGCTGAAGCCGGCGTCGGCCGCCTGGCGCAGCAGGGTGTCGCCGGTGACGTGGTCCAGGTGCAGGGCGACGGGCACGGCGGCGTGCTCCGCCAGGGCGAGGGCGGCGCGGGCCAGTGGCCGGACGCGGCCCTGCCGGAACCTCACGGCGTTCTCGCTGATCTGGAGGACGACGGGCGCGTCCGCCGCTTCGGCGCCGGTGACGACGGCTTCGGCGTGTTCCAGGGTGATGACGTTGAACGCGGCGACGGCCGATCCGGCCGCGGCGGCGCGGGCGACGAGGTCACCGGTGGTGGCGAGGGGCACGGGGGTCCTTCCCGGGGCTGCCGGTCGGCTCGGGAGCCGTCCGGCGCCGGGTTGTCAGTCGGTGGCGGGGTTGAGGATCACCGAGCGGGTGAGGTGGCGGGGCCGGTCCGGGTCGAGTCCGCGGGCGGCGGCGACGGCGACGGCGAGCCGCTGGACGCGGACGAGTTCGGCGAGCGGGTCGAGGCCGCCGGCGATCCAGCGTCCGCCGGTCGAGCGGACCTGCTCGGCCAGCCCGTCCGGGGCCGCGCCGAGCATCCAGGTGGCGGTGCCGTTCGTGGTGATGCTGATGGGGCCGTGCCGGTACTCCATCGCCGGATAGGCCTCGGTCCAGGCGAGGGCGGCCTCGCGCATCTTCAGGCCGGCCTCGTTGGCGAGACCGACGGTCCAGCCGCGGCCGAGGAACGTGAACTGCGCGCAGTCGACGAGCCCTTCGGGGAGCGGCCGGGCGAGCGCGGTGCGCGCGTCGGCGACGGCCGCCGGGGGGTGCAGACCGAGGTGGGCGCGCAGCAGGGTGAGGGCGGTGGTGGCGAACCGGGTCTGCACGACCGACCGCTCGTCGGCGTAGTCGAGGACGACGACGTCGTGCGCCGCCTCCATGACCGGGGTGTCCGGGTCGGCGGTGAGGGCGGTGGTGCGGGTGCCGTCCCCGGCGCGGTCGAGCAGGTCGAGGACCTCGGTGGTGGTGCCGGAGCGGGTGAGGGCGACGATCCGGTCGTAGCGGCGGCCGTGGGGGAACTCGGAGGCGGCGAACGCGTCCGTCTCGCCCTGTCCGGCGCCTTCGCGGAGCGCGGCGGCGGCCTGCGCCATGAAGTACGAGGTGCCGCAGCCGACGATGGCGACCCGCTCCCCCGGCCTCGGCAGCTCCCGGGAGTGCCGCGCCGCCTGGGCCGCGGCGCGCTCCCAGCACTCGGGCTGGCCGGTCAGCTCTTCCTCGACATGCGTCACCGAGCACCTCGTCTCTCTGTTGTGCTTGTTCCTGCAAGATAGCGCGGGTTTTCGCGCATCATCAAGCATGCGCCGGAGGTCGGGTGCGCTAGGGTCGTCGCCGCGAGGCACGAGGGGTTCGGCCCGGGACGGAGGCTGCGGATGTCGCGCGACGCCCGCTGGAAGACGCTGCTGGAGCTGCTCGTGGAGCGCGGCCGGCTCGACGTCGAGGAGGCGGCGGCCGAGCTGCAGGTGTCGGCCGCGACGATCCGGCGGGACTTCGACCGGCTCGCCGAGCAGCAGATGCTGGTCCGCACGCGGGGCGGCGCGGTGGTGCACGGGGTGTCGTACGAGTTGCCGTTGCGCTACAAGACGGCCCGGCGCGCCTCGGAGAAGCAGCGCATCGCGGCGGCTGTGGCGGAGCTGGTGGCGCCGGGCGAGGCGGTCGGGCTGACCGGCGGGACGACCACCACGGAGGTGGCCCGCGCCCTGGCCGTCCGCGGCGATCCGGTCTCGGGGGCGCCCGCCCTGACCGTCGTGACGAACGCGCTGAACATCGCCAACGAGCTGGCCGTGCGCCCCCAGTTCAAGATCGTGGTGACGGGCGGAGTCGCACGGGCGCAGTCGTACGAGCTGACCGGGCCGCTCGCGGAGGGGGTGCTGGGCCAGATCACGCTCGACGTGGCCGTGCTCGGGGTGGTCGCGTTCGACGCGGTGCACGGCGCGGCGGCCCACGACGAGGCGGAGGCGGCGGTCGACCGGCTGCTGTGCGAGCGGGCCGAGCGGGTGGTGGTGGCGGCCGACTCCAGCAAGCTGGGGCGGCGGGCGTTCGCCCGGATCTGTGCGGCCGGGTCGGTGGACACGCTGGTCACGGACACCGCGGCCGCCCTGGAGACGGTGCGGGCGTTCGAGGAGGCGGGGCTCACCGTCCTCACGGTCTGAGCCGCCGGGCCGCCGGTGTCCGGGCGGGGTCCTCAGTGGCCGTGGCCGGACGGCGCGTGGCGTTCGCCTACAACGTGGCCGCGCCGCCCCTCGCGGCGGCCAGGCTGCTCAACCTCATGATCGCGGGCGCGGCGACGGCCTTCTCGTCGGTGTTCGTCGTGGGCAACTCGCTGGGACTGCGGTCGTTCCGGGCGGCCGGGACCGGGAGTGAGGCGGGGACCGGGGCAGCGGCGGGGACGGCTGCCGAGGCCGGGACGCCGGCCGGGACCGGAGCCGGGACCAAGGCCGGGACCGGAGCCGGGAGCAGCGCCGGGAGCGCCTCCCGGAGCGGGACCAGGGCCGGGGCCGGGAGCACGGCCGAGGCGGGGACACGGATGCGCGCCGGGGGCTGACGCCCCCGCAGGTGACCACCCACGCGGCCCGCCCGCCCCCGCCACACTCCCCTGACCCGCACACCTGCACACCCGCGCCCGCGCCCCCCACGCTCCACCCTGGAGGCGCTCATCGGCCTCGGCGTGGACGGCGTCATCACGGACTGCTCCGACCGGCTCCGCGCGATCACGGCGGAGCGCGGCATGCGCCTGCCGAAGGCGTACGGTCCGCGCTGAGGCTCGCCGGTCCGGGGCGGTGTCAGCGGCCGGCGTGGGCTCCGGTGCCCGCGTCGGCCGTGTTCCGCAGGCGGTCGTCGCACCAGGACGTGGCCAGGGCGACCGCCTCGTCCAGCGCGCCGGGCTCGTCGAACAGCGGCCCGGCCTCCTGTACGACCCGTACGGCGTTGGCCGCCGGGATCTGCTCGGCGGCCTGCTGGTCGAGCCGCAGCATGCCGGGGTCCCGGCCGCCCGCGACGAACAGCACCGGCACCCGGATGCGGCCGAGCGCGTCACCCGCGAGGTCCGGCCGGGCGCCCCACACCACGGCGGTCAGCGCCCGGTCCGGCAGCTCGGCGGCGGCCTCCAGGACGGCGGCCGACTCGGTGCCCGTGCCGAACAGGGCGATGGGCAGCGTCCGGGTCTCCGGCCGGGCCCTGAGCCAGTCCGTACCGGCGGCGGCGCGGCGGCCCAGCAGCCGGACGTCGAAGCGCTGGTCGCCCTCCGGGGAGACACCCCGGTCCTCGGCCTCGCTGAGCAGGTCGAGCGAGAGCGTGCCGAAGCCGGCCCGGTGCAGCGCGGCGGTGACCGAACGGCTGCCCGGACTCTGCCGAGGGCTGTCGATGCCGTGGGCGATCAGCACCATCGCCCGCGCCCGCTCCGGGACGACGAGATCGCCGCCCAGGGTCACGCGGTCGGCGGGCACCGACACCATCTCGGAGATCATGAACATCACCCGTTTCCTCGGACCGGTCGGCTGGGTGAGCCGCTGTCGGGGAGCCTTCGTCCGGAACTCCGCCGCACCGGGTACCCGCCCGGCGCGAACCGGATCGCGGCCGTCTCCCGCCGTGTCCCGTCTCCGTGGCCCGCCCGCGCCGTCAGCCGGCCGCACGTCCCTTGCGCAGGACGCGGCGCAGCCGCGCCTCCGGCCAGGTGCTGATCACGCCCTCCCCGGTGAGCCGACCGCGCCGGGCGGTGCCGATCCCGTAGCGCACGTGGGCGAGGTGGGGGACGGCACGGGCGGCCTTCTCGTGGACGCGCGCCCGGAAGGCGCCCCCGCCGGTGAGGGAGATCAGGTCGGCGTCCTCGGCGCACAGCGCGCCGGCCCCGTCGTCGTACCGGGTCACACGGAGCGGGTGGGCAGCGACCGGGCAGTCACGCGTGCCGGGTGCGGTCCCGCCGCGGAGTGGTTGGCGCGGGCGCCGCGGGTACCCGGAGACGGCACACGAACAGCGGAGGAGATGACTCGGATGCTGATTCTCGGACTCCTGCTCCTCGCGGGCTCCGCGGCCTTCACCGCGCTCGCGATCGCCGGCAATCTGTCCGGCGGCCCCGAGTTCACGGTGTCGGTCCTGGGCCAGGACATCGCGACCATGAACATGCTGGCCGTCTTCTGCTCCGGCCTCGCGCTCGCGCTGGTCTTCTGCCTGGGCCTGGCACTGATGTCGGCGTCCAGGACGCACCGGCGCCACAAGAGGGAACGCCGCCACCGCCGGACCGACCACACCGACGACACCACCATCTGGGACACCACCCCGGGCCGGGACGCACACGCCTGACGTCTCACACCTGAGCGCACGGGGACCCACCTGATCGACCCAACACACCAAGGGATTAACATATGAGCACCGCCTAGCTCGAAAGATGAACCTGTGACTGCGACCGTGGACTCGTTCACCAACTGGAAGAACCGCGAGGAGATCGCGGAGTCGATGATCCCGCTCATCGGGAAGCTGCACCGGGAGCGGGACGTCACCGTCCTCCTCCACAGCCGCTCCCTGGTGAACAAGTCGGTGGTCAGCATCCTCAAGACCCACCGGTTCGCCCGGCAGATCGCCGGCGCGGAGCTGTCGGTCACCGAGACCATGCCGTTCCTGGAGGCGCTCACCGCCCTCGACCTCGGCCCGTCGCAGATCGACATCGGCATGCTGGCCGCGACGTACAAGGCCGACGACCGGGGGCTGAGCGTCGGGGAGTTCACGGCCGATGCCGTCGCGGGCGCCACGGGCGCGAACAAGATCGAGCGCCGCGAGCCCCGCGACGTCGTCCTCTACGGCTTCGGCCGCATAGGACGCCTGCTGGCCCGCCTCCTCATCGAGAAGGCCGGTTCCGGCAACGGCCTCCGGCTGCGCGCCATCGTCGTGCGCGGCGACGGCGGCCACGACGACCTCGTCAAGCGCGCCTCGCTGCTGCGCCGCGACTCGGTGCACGGCCAGTTCCAGGGCACCATCACGGTGGACGAGGCGAACAGCACCATCGTCGCCAACGGCAACGAGATCCGCGTGATCCACGCCGACGACCCCTCCCAGGTGGACTACACGGCGTACGGGATCAAGAACGCCATCCTCATCGACAACACCGGCAAGTGGCGCGACCGCGAGGGGCTGTCCAAGCACCTGCGCCCCGGTGTCGACAAGGTCGTCCTCACGGCACCGGGCAAGGGTGACGTCCCGAACATCGTGCACGGCGTCAACCACGACACGCTGAAGCCGGACGAGAACATCCTGTCCTGCGCGTCCTGCACCACCAACGCGATCGTCCCGCCGCTGAAGGCGATGGCCGACGAGTACGGCGTGCTGCGCGGCCACGTCGAGACCGTCCACTCGTTCACGAACGACCAGAACCTGCTGGACAACTACCACAAGTCCGACCGCCGGGGCCGCTCCGCGCCGCTCAACATGGTCATCACCGAGACCGGTGCCGCCTCCGCCGTGGCGAAGGCGCTGCCCGGCCTGGGGGCGAAGATCACCGGCAGCTCCATCCGCGTGCCCGTCCCCGACGTGTCGATCGCGATCCTCAACCTCCAGCTCGCCCGCGGGACCACCCGCGAGGAGGTCCTCGACCACCTGCGCGAGGTGTCGCTGACCTCACCGCTCAAGCGCCAGATCGACTTCATCAGCGCCCCCGACGCCGTCTCCAGCGACTTCATCGGCTCCCGCAAGGCGTCGATCGTCGACGCGGGCGCCACCAAGGTGGAGGGCGACAACGCGATCCTCTACCTCTGGTACG
>DASTDN010000050.1:0-8090 GCA_035710365.1 Streptomyces sp.
TGCATCCCCCTCACGACTACGGGCGTGCGGACGGGAGACCGGGCCACGAACGGCCCGTCTCCTCTTCGGTGAGATCGGGCGCCCCGGGCACGCGGCCCGGGGCGGGATGGTCAGTCGGTGGCCGCCACCGCTTCCTCGACCGAGGTGTGGATCGGGAACACCTTGGTGAGGCCGGTAATGCGGAAGATCTTGAGAATGCGCTCCTGGTTGCACACCAGGCGCAGCGAGCCCTCGTGGGCACGCACACGCTTCAGACCGCCGACCAGCACGCCGAGCCCGGTGGAGTCGAGGAAATCCACGCCCTCCATGTCGACGACGAGGTGGAAACTCCCGTCGTTCACCAGCTCGACAAGCTGCTCGCGCAATTTGGGCGCGGTATATACGTCGATTTCTCCACCGACCTCGACGACCGTACGATCGCCGACGGTACGGGTCGACAGGGACAGGTCCACGGATCCTCCAGCACCTTGCTATCGAGCGGTCGCCCCTCGGGTACCTCGGCTTGAGGCCCCCAGGACGGTTCGCCAGCCGCGATGGCATTCAATCACTTACCGGCAGGCGTGCACGACGCCTTGGCCCCATTGTCCGTCACGCCAGTGACACACTCGGAGCCGATGGCCAAGAATCACCGAACCGATCGACCCGCCGCAGGCCCCGTCTCCCGCCTGGATCCGGGCACGGTTCTGGACCGGCTGACCGCCGGACAGAACCGCGCTTCGCGCATCACTCATACGGAGCACTTGCCCCCGCGTCCGGGTCGGCATGCCCTCTGGCCGGGCCGGATCCGGCCCGAGGTGATCACCGCCGTGCGGGCGTGCGGGGTCGAACATCCCTGGGAACACCAGGCCCGCGCGGCCGAGCACGCCCTCGACGGCGATTCGGTGATCGTCGCCACCGGCACCGCCTCCGGCAAGTCCCTCGCCTACCTCATGCCGGTGCTCTCCCGCCTCCTCGACGGCGCCGAGGCCCCGAACGGCCGCGGCGCCACCGCCCTGTACCTGGCCCCCACGAAGGCACTTGCGGCGGACCAGTGCCGCTCCGTGAAGGAACTTTCACAGCCTCTGGGCAAGGCCGTGCGGGCCGCCGTGTACGACGGCGACACGCCGGTCGAGGAACGCGAGTGGATCCGCCAGTACGCCAACTACGTCCTCACCAACCCCGACATGCTGCACCGCGGCATCCTGCCGTCCCACCCCCGCTGGTCCTCCTTCCTGAAGGCGCTGAAGTACGTCGTCGTCGACGAGTGCCACACCTACCGGGGCGTCTTCGGCTCGCACGTCGCCCAGGTGCTGCGCCGGCTGCGGCGGCTGTGCGCCCGCTACGGCGCCTCCCCCGTCTTCCTGCTGGCCTCCGCGACGGCCGCGGAGCCGTCGGTCGCCGCCCGACGGCTGACCGGCCTGCCCGTGGTCGAGGTCGCCGACGACGCCTCACCGCGCGGCGAGCTGGTCTTCGCCCTGTGGGAGCCCCCGCTCACCGAGCTGCACGGCGAGAAGGGCGCCCCCGTACGCCGCACCGCCACCGCCGAGGCCGCCGACCTGCTGACCGACCTCACCGTGCAGGGCGTCCGGTCGGTCGCCTTCGTCCGCTCCCGGCGCGGCGCCGAACTGATCTCCGTCATCGCCCAGGAACGCCTCGGCGAGACCGACCGCTCCCTCGCCCGGCGTGTCGCGGCCTACCGCGGCGGCTACCTCCCCGAGGAGCGCCGCGCCCTGGAACGCGCCATCCACTCCGGCGAACTCCTCGGCCTGGCCGCGACGAACGCCCTCGAACTCGGCGTGGACATCTCCGGCCTGGACGCCGTCGTCATCGCCGGCTATCCGGGCACCCGCGCCTCGCTGTGGCAGCAGGCGGGCCGCGCCGGACGCTCCGGGCAGGGCGCGCTCGCCGTGCTGGTCGCCCGTGACGATCCGCTGGACACCTTCCTCGTGCACCATCCCGAGGCGCTGTTCGAGCAGCCCGTGGAGTCCACCGTCCTCGACCCCGACAACCCGTACGTGCTGGCCCCGCACCTGTGCGCGGCCGCCGCGGAACTGCCGCTGACGGACGACGACCTGAAGCTGTTCGGCCCCGCCTGCGACGAGCTGCTTCCCCAACTGGAGGCCGCGAAACTGCTGCGCCGCCGCACGCGGGCCTGGCACTGGACGCGCCGCGAGCGGGCCGCCGACCTCACCGACATCCGCGGCGAGGGCGGCCGGCCGGTGCAGGTCGTCGAGGCGGGCACGGGCCGGCTGCTGGGCACGGTCGACCGGGGAGCCGCCCACACCACCGTCCACCAGGGCGCGGTCCACCTCCACCAGGGCCGCACGTACCTGGTGCGGTCACTGGACCTGGAGGACTCCGTCGCGCTCGTCGAGCAGGCCGCCCCGCCCTATTCGACGGTCGCCCGGGACACGACGGCGATCTCCGTGCTGGAGACCGACACCGAGGTCCCGTGGGGCGAGGGCCGCCTGTGCTACGGCTCCGTCGAGGTCACCAACCAAGTGGTCTCCTTCCTGCGCCGCCGGCTCATCACCGGCGAGGTCCTGGGCGAGACGAAACTCGACCTCCCTCCTCGTACGCTGCGCACCCGCGCCGTGTGGTGGACCGTGACCGAGAACCAACTGGACGCCGCCCGCATCAACCCCGAGATCCTCGGCGGCGCCCTGCACGCCGCCGAGCACGCGTCGATCGGCATGCTGCCCCTCTTCGCGACCTGCGACCGCTGGGACATCGGAGGCGTGTCCGTGCCGCTCCACCCCGACACACTGCTGCCGACGGTCTTCGTCTACGACGGGCATCCCGGCGGCGCGGGCTTCGCCGAGCGCGCCTTCCACACCGCCCGCGACTGGCTGACCGCCACCCGGCGGGCCATCGCGTCCTGCGAGTGCGACGCCGGCTGCCCGTCCTGCATCCAGTCGCCCAAGTGCGGCAACGGCAACGATCCGCTGCACAAGCGGGGGGCGGTACGGCTCCTCACGGTGCTGTTGCGGGGAGCGGGCGGCGACGCGGCACCCTCCGCGTCCCCGGCACAGCCGGGCTGAGGCAGGGGGCGGCGGCGCGGCAACTGGCCTGCGCTGCCACACCTGCCTGGGGGGAGTGCGGGCGCCCACTTGCCACAGGGGGCGCGGGCTCGCCTCCCGGGGGTCGGTGTTTGCCTCCGGGGGCACTGTGGGTGGCTCCGGTGGCCGGGGCTTGGGTATGCACCGCCGAGGCTTGGTGGGTGCCTACCGGGGCGCGGTGTTTGCCGCCAGGGCCCGGTGGGTGCCTCCGAGGCTCGGTGGATGCCTCCGGGGCCCGGTAGGTGCCTCCCAGGCTCGGTGGATGCCTCCGGAGCACGGCGGGTGGCTCCGGTGCTCGGGGCTGGGTGTGCACCTTCGAGGCTCGGTGGGTGCGCGCCGGAGCGCGGTGTTTGCCGCCAAGGCCCGGTGGGTGCTTCCGGGGCACGGTGGGTACCTCCGGGGCGCGGTGGATGTCTCCGAGGCTCGGTGGATGCCTCCGGGGCACGGTGGGTGGCTCCGGGGCCCGGGGCTGGGTGTGCACCTTCGAGGCTCGGTGGGTGCGCGCCGGAGCGCGGTGTTTGCCGCCAAGGCCCGGTGGGTGCTTCCGGGGCACGGTGTGTGCCGCCTCGGAAGCGGGGGTCGCCTGGACCGGTGAGGGCGTCGTGGTGGGCTCCTGCCCGGCGGGTCCCGCTCTGGCCCGGGCCCGGGCAGTGAACGGCCCGGGGCCCGCCGCCACCGTCACGTCCGAGACCTCACCGGTCAGGGCGCACCGTTCGAGCCGTGTGCCCTGGGCCCGCGCCACGCGTTCCGCCCGTGCGCAGGCCGCCGCCGTGCCCTCCGTCCAGTGGTCCGCCGCCGCGAGCGCCGCGAGATCGGCGCCCCCGGCGGCACGGTGCCGGACCAGCACCGTCTGTCCCAGGGCGAGTACGACACCGAACACCACGCACAGGACGCCGATCGCCCCCACACTCCAGACCGTGGCGGAGCCCCGGTCGGAGAACCGCGCTGACACATCACGGCGCCCGTTCATGTCCCGGCCCTCGCTGCCGGCCCGGAGGCCGTCCACTCGGGGTCCGTGGACTCGCCGTCCGGCTGTCCGGCGTCCGTCGGTCCGGCCCCGGCCCTCGCCGCCCCGCCAGCGCCCGTCGCTTCCCCCGTACCCGGCGTCTCGTCGGCTCTCGCCGCCTCCCCCGCACCCGAGGCGTGCCCTGTGCCCGACGCCTCGGTACCCGCCACGTCCGGGACTGCTCCCGACGCCGCCCCCGCACCCGTCGCTTCCCCGGTGCCCGGCGCCTCCCGGACTGCGTCCGTCGCCTCCTCGGCATCCGCCACCGCCTCCGCCCGGAGGTCGAACGGCAGCGGTGTCTTCACCACGACCACCACCCGGACCTGGCTCTCCTCCCTGCTGACCGTGACCGTCGCCCCGCGAGGCGCGATGCCTCGCGCCACCGCCACCACCCGGCCCGCGGGATCCTGCCGGGCCGCCGCCCGCGCGCCCGACCGCGCCGCGTCCACGCACTGGATCTGCATCAGCACCGCGATCAACCCGCTCACCAGCAGCGCCGTGACCATCACCAGGACCGGCAGTGCCAAGGCCGCCTCGGCCGTCACGAACCCGCGGTCCCCGTACCGCCCCTTCTCACATCCCCGCATCGAGTGCTCGCTCCACGATGTCCTGCAACTCCGCGCTGACGGCACCGCTCGTCACCACCTGGTGGAGCACCACCGCGAAGGCCACGGCCGCCACGATCCCCATGGCGTACTCGGAGGTGACCATTCCGCCGTCACTCCGCACGCCTCGCCGGGCCGCACGCGCACGCGCCCCGCACTGCAGGACACGCACCCGTGCCCTCATCACCTGAAACATCACAACCCCCGTCATTCCTGATTCGGTCTCGTCGTTCCTGGTCCCGCTGTGCGGGCCCCGCCGCAGTACCGGCCACTCCGTCGGCCGTCCGCTCCGGCACCTCAGTCGCTCCGTGCGACAGCCCTCACCCCCCACCACCGCCCCCGCCGCCCAGCACCCCGTCGGCGAGTCCGACGACGACGGGCACGATGCCCACCGTGACGAACGCGGGCAGGAAGCAGAGGCCCACGGGGGCGGTGACCATGACGGCCGCCCGCCGGGCCCGTGCCGTCGCCGCGCGTGCCCACTCGGCGCGGGCCCCCGCGGCCACTCGCGCGACCGGTACGGCGGCCGGGAGGCCGGAGACACCGGCCCGTTCCAGGAGCCGTGCCAGCGGTGCGGCACCGGGCAGGGAGGCCAGGCTCCGCCACGCCTCACCCGGCTCCCCGCCGAGCCGTACCTCGGCCGCGCCGCGTACCAGCCCGTGGCCCACGGGACCCCCGAGGGCCTCTCCGACGGCCTGAGCGGCGATCACCGGTCCGGCCCCGGCCGCGATGCAGGCGGCCAGCAGGTCGGCCGCGAGCGGCAGTTGCCGGGCCGCCTCCGCCGTCTCCCGCGCCTTCGCCGCCGCACCGGCCGCCTCCTCCCGCATCCGCCACCGCCACAGTCCGCCCGCCGCGACCGCCCCGACGGCAGCGCCCGCGACTCCGTCCACGAGCAGCCATCCGGCGCACGCCACGCCCACGAGAGGCAGCGCGTGCCGCACGGCGTCCCTTGCCGGAAACCTCCGCCCCGTGCGGCTCGTGCCGAGGACCGGCAGCATCACCAGGCGCTGCCGCAGCCGCTTCCGGTGCCGTAAGACCACCAGCCGGCGCACCACCCAGGCGACGGCCAGCGCCGTCCCCACGACCACCCCCAGCCTGTGGACGACGTCCGCGCTCACGTCGCCTCCGCTCCCCGGACGATCCGCATCGCCCACCACAGCCCCAAGCCCTCCAGCGCACCGCCCACGACGAGGCAGCCGAGCCCCACGTCCGTGTGCAGCAGCACGTGCAGCGGGTCGGTGCCCAGTCCGGCGCCGAGCAGCAGACCGAGTACGGGCAGCCCGGCGAGCATCGCGGCGGTGGCGCGCGCTCCGGCCAACTGGGCCCGCACATCGGCACGGCGCTCCTGCTCCGCGCGCAGCGCCGCCTCCAGCCGGTCGAGTCCGGCGGCCAGGCCCGCGCCCTGGTCCACGGCCACTCGCCAGCACGCGGCCAGCCCCAGCAGCCCGTCCTCGCCCGGCTGCCGCGCCGCCGCCGAGAGCGCCCCCGGCACGTCACCTCCGAACCGGGCCGCCGCCAGCACCGCGGCCTGCGCGTCCCCGAGCCCGCCGGAGTCGTGGGCGGCCCGCAGCAGGGCCTCCCCCGGCTGCCGCCCGGCCCGCACCTCACCGGCGAGCGCCCCGCACAACGCGATCACCGCACCGCCCAGTTGCTCCCGTTCCCGGCGTGCCCGCGCCGCCAGCCGCAGCCGCCGTACGAGGGGCACCGCGGCCGCTCCTGCCAGGACCGGCAGCACCGACGCGCCCAGCAGCCCGAGGAGCACTCCGGCCGCCGCCGCGCACCACTCGGCACGCAGCCGCCCGCGGAGCCGTCGCACCCGGCCGGCCAGGTCCGGCCGGCCCGGCGGCCCGGTGCCGAGCGCGCCGCCTCCGGCCAGCAGCAGCCGTGTCCGCCGCGCTCCCGGAGGCCACCCGCTCGTCGAGCACATGACGGCCGCCGCGCATGCCACCGCCATGCCCGCCGCCGGCCCGGCCGTCCCCGCCGTCACGGTCATCACTGCCGTCCCCTCTCGCCGTCGTCTTCCGTCACGTCACCGTGGTTCTGCAGCAGCCCGCCGAGCCGCTCCCAGCCCCGCTCGCGTGTGAAGGCCCGCGCGCCCCAGCGCAGCGCCGGAACCGTCCGCACGAGCCCTGCCGGGTCCCGCTCCAGCACATGCACCTCGGCGATCCGCCGCCGCCCGGCCCGGTCCCGTACGAGGTGCAGTACGACCGACAGGGCGGCCGCCAACTGGCTGTGCAGGGCGAATCGGTCGAGTCCTGCCGCCGTACCCAGCGCCTCCAGGCGGGCGGGCACATCGGCGGCGGCGTTGGCGTGGACGGTGCCGGCGCCCTCATGGCCCGTGTTCAAAGCGGCCAGGAGGTGGACGACCTCGGCGCCGCGCACCTCTCCCACCACCAGCCGGTCCGGCCGCATCCGCAGCGCCTGCCGCACCAGGTCCTCGAGCGTGACCAGCCCGGCGCCCTCCTGGTTGGCGGGTCTGGTCTCCAGCCGCACCACGTGGGGATGGTCGGGGCGCAGCTCCGCCGAGTCCTCGGCGAGCACGATCCGCTCGTCGGGGGTGACCAGCCCGAGAAGGGCACTGAGGAGCGTTGTCTTCCCGCTGCCCGTGCCGCCGCTGATGAGGAACGACAGCCGGGCGTCCAGCAGCGCCCGCAGTACGCGGTCCCCGCCGGGTGGCACCGTGCCCGCCGCGACGAGTTCGTCGAGTGTGAAGGCGCGCGGGCGTACGACGCGCAGCGACAGGCAGGTGCAGCCGACGGCCACGGGTGGCAGCACCGCGTGGAGCCGGGTGCCGCCCGTTTATCTGTCGCAATCTGATCACGACATCTATTCCCGCAGGTGGGGAAGTTGATACCATGGAACCAACGTTATGGGGGGATTTGACACGTGTGGGTTTTCATCGAAAATTTCTTACATGAATCCACAGTCGTGGCTCGACGCTTTCGTGCAACGGAACCTGCTGGACCTCGCGCGGGTGCGCGGCTACGTCGAGATGAGCCTCGCCACCACAATGACAACCGAGCGGAAGAAGCGTCCGCGCCCAGGTCGGATAGAAGGCGGCGTGGTCGCGATGGATGTGCGGGATCTGACGCTGCTGGCCGCGAGCAACCCGCTGTTCGAGTCGGGGACGTTCAAGTTGAGGCCGCGCCCGAATCGTGGCGTGCGGCTGGTCGAGAAGAGCACCGGCCGGGAGCTCGCGCTGAGGAAGATCTTGGAGTCGCCGACGGTGCAGGGTTTCGACCGTGGCGGACGCCAGTACGCCGCCCAGGGGATGTTGTTCGATTCGCCGGAGGAACTGGCCGAGGGGTTGGTTCCGGCGTTGGTGTGGTCGATCGACAAAGCCGACCTTTTGGGCGAGTTTCGAGCCGTAGTCGTCGACGGTATCCAGTCGTTGGACAGGTCGCCGCTAATTGCAGTTGCGACAGCAGACGTGCTTCCTCT